>JASJAN010000028.1 GCA_030066985.1 Desulfobacterales bacterium | reverse complement strand
GGGTGACAATGTAGCGATTGAGGCGGAGCTGATCACCCCGATTGCGATGGAAAAAGAGCTGCGTTTTGCGGTGCGTGAAGGCGGTCGTACCGTTGGTGCCGGTGTGGTCAGCGATATTATCGAATAACGGAAGCATAAGGTCATGATTACCAATACCAAAATTAGAATACGACTAAAGGCATACGATCATAAGTTACTTGATCAGTCAGCCTACGACATTGTCGATACCGCAACCAAGACCGGAGCAAAGGTGGTCGGGCCGATTCCGCTGCCGACAAGAATAAAAAAATATACAGTTTTGCGATCTCCACATGTTGATAAGAAATCGCGTGAGCAGTTTGAGATGAGAACCCACAAGCGACTCATGGATATCGTGGAACCCACCCAGCAGACAGTGGATGCCTTGATGAAGCTGGATCTGTCACCGGGTGTCGATGTGGAGATTAAGCTATAGCCCAGATCTATTAGGGATTCAGGTTATATAAACAAATTTGAGCCGATTGTTTGCCCTGTATCCCTAATTTTTTGACCCTTTGGCTTCAAAGGGATACGTCTCAAAAAGGGGCTCAATCGCCTTAAAAAGGATGCCAAGCAAAAGGGGAGCGCGCAATGAGTAATGGATTAATTGGTAAAAAACTGGGAATGACCGGGCTTTTTCTGCCTGACGGTCAGTATGTGCCGGTGACGGTGATTGAAGCCGGCCCGTGCGTGGTTACCCAGATCAAGACAGCCGAAAAGGATGGGTACAATGCGCTTCAGTTGGGCTTTGGTGAGAAAAAGGAATCTCGGGTCAATAAGCCGCTCAAAGGGCATTTTAGCAAAGGGGCCTCCGGGGCTTTTGACACACTAAAGGAATTTGCCGTCGCCGACCCGGCGGAATACAACTTAGGCCAGCAAATAACACTGGAAATGTTTAATGTCGGTGAACGGGTGGATGTGATTGGTACCACAAAGGGACGCGGGTTTGCAGGCGTTATGAAGCGTCATGGATTTCATGGCGGCCGCAAAACCCACGGCAGCCACAGCCATCGTATTCCCGGATCTGTGGGGTGCAGTGCATCGCCTTCAAAAATTATTAAAGGCAAGAAGATGCCGGGACATTATGGCAACGATCGCCAAACCGTTCGAAATCTGGAAGTTGTGGATATCCGGCCGGACAATAATCTGATCTTGATCAAAGGGGCGGTTCCGGGTGCCAAATCCGGGTTGGTCACCATTAACAAACTCAAATTCAGAGAAATTAAATCGTCATAATCTTTATGATCATACGCAGATGTTTGAGGCCCATGATCTGGTCTCAGATTCTGCAAGCGGGGGTGATATGCCAGTTGTAGATGTTCGAAACACCAAAGGAAAAAAGGTGACAACAGTTGACCTGGCTGAAAACATTTTCAATGTTTCGGTTAAGCCGAGTGTATTGCATGAAGTTGTCACGATGCAACTGGCCAATCGACGTGCAGCCACTGCTGCAGTGAAACACCGGAGTGATGTCAAAGGCAGCCGGCGAAAGTTGTACCGCCAGAAAGGTACTGGAAGAGCGCGGCGTGGTGACATAAAATCACCTTTGCTCAGGGGGGGCGGGGTTGTTTTCGGACCCGATGGCCGCAGGTATGCATTTAAAGCGCCGAAAAAAGTCCGTAGATTGGCATTGAAAATGGCTCTCAGCAGTAAACTGAGCGCCAGTGAGCTCATAGTGCTTGACAACTTTGAGCTCAAACAAATAAAGACCAGAGATTTTGTTGAGGTCTTAAAAAGCCTTAAGTTGACGAATACGCTCATCGTTGCGGGTGATGAAAATCAAAATTTGGAACTGTCTTCGCGCAATGTACCGAATGTGAAAGTGCTTCGTGCTGAAGGTTTGAATGTCTACGACATACTTAAGTACAAGACGTTAATTTTGCTGGAGCCAGCAATAAAGCACATTGAGAGGAGGCTGGCCGCATGATGCAATACGAGATCATCAAACGACCTTTGATCACTGAGAAAACCAATATTCAGAAAGAAATTGCTAATCAGCTGACATTTGAGGTCGATCGACGCGCCAATCGCATTGAAATCAAACGGGCGATCGAAACAGCATTTAAAGTTAAAGTCGCCAGTGTTCAGACAATGCAGGTGAAGGGTAAGGTCAAACGCAGAGGTCGAAACGTTGGCAAGCGCCGGGATTGGAAAAAAGCCATTGTTACTTTGATGCCCGGTGAGCGAATTGATTTCTTTGAAGGAGCTTAGAAGTGTTTTCAAAACCCCATCTAATGTCCGATAGCTGTGTTATCCCTCGAATTGAAATACTCACGTACTTTCGTGTACGCTCCGCTTTCAATTCAAGGGACGCCTTGCTCTCGAACATGATCTGAGATTTTGAAACCACTTCTCTTGTTAGGAGAATAAAATGATTACCAAGAAGGTAAAACCGACGTCTCCCGGAAGGCGTTTTCAGACATATACGTCACTCGAAGAGATTACACGCAAGACGCCGGAAAAGGGACTGCTAAAACCACTTAAAAAATCCGGTGGCCGCAATGCCCATGGACGCATTACCATCAGGCGTCGTGGAGGTGGTCATAAGCGACATTATCGGGTCATTGATTTTAAGCGGGATAAAATCGGTATTCCGGCCAAAGTTGCCACTATCGAATACGATCCCAACCGATCGGCTCGAATCGCCCTTTTGCATTATGCCGATGGAGAAAAGCGCTACATTCTGGCACCGGTAGGGCTTAAGGTTAATGATATTGTAGAATCCGGTCCCGAGGCGGACATTAAACCCGGCAATACGTTGCCGTTAAGCCATATACCTTTGGGAACGCAAATCCATAATATCGAAATGCGGTTGGGCAAGGGGGGGCAGATGGTTCGCAGTGCCGGCACTTATGCTCAACTGATGGCCAAAGAAGATGCTTACGCCCTGATTAAAATGCCGTCTGGCGAAGTCCGCATGGTCCTTTTAAAATGCAAGGCCACCATCGGGCAGATCGGCAACGTTGCACATGAAAACAAATCATTGGGCAAAGCCGGTCGCAAGCGCTGGTTGGGACGCCGACCAAAAGTGCGTGGGGTGGCGATGAATCCGGTTGACCATCCGATGGGTGGAGGTGAAGGTCGCTCGTCCGGCGGGCGGCATCCTTGCAGTCCATGGGGATGGCCCACCAAGGGCTTTAAAACCCGGCGCAAAAGAAAAAGCGATCGTCTGATCGTTAAAAAAAGAAAGTAGGATTAGTTATTGGTTATCTGTTATTCGTTACTTGGCGATGCGATGAGCGCGGCGAAGCGCTGATTCAATAACTAATATCCAATAACGAATAACCAATAACCAACACGGGAGTATATATGCCACGTTCGCTGAAAAAAGGTCCTTATATTGATGAGCGCCTGTTGAAGAGAGTCAATGAGGCTCAGGCATCACGCAGTAGTCAGGTTGTTAAAACCTGGTCGCGGCGTTCTACAATAGTTCCGGAGATGGTCGGTGTGACACTGGCTGTCCATAACGGCCGAAAATTTATACCGGTGTTTGTTTCCGAGAACATGGTCGGTCACAAACTGGGGGAATTTTCGCCGACCCGGACTTTTTACGGACATGCGGGTGATAAAAAATCACGCTTAAAATAACC
This sequence comes from Desulfobacterales bacterium, assembly GCA_030066985.1. Lineage (NCBI taxonomy): Bacteria > Pseudomonadati > Thermodesulfobacteriota > Desulfobacteria > Desulfobacterales > Desulfobacterales bacterium. The sequence goes on along the minus strand of JASJAN010000028.1, from coordinate 40,802 downwards.
AGTCCAATTGAGCTAAAGCTCAACTGGCGTTATTCGGTGTTCGTTATTGGTTACTAGTTAAAGCGAAATCGAGCCGGTTCCTTTATTTGATATGTGGGCAAGGCCATTAACGAATAACAGATAGCAAGGACAAAACTGATGGAAGTCAAAGCCTCTGCAAAATATATGCGAATATCGCCCCGTAAAGTCCATAAATTGGTCGGGGCTGTAAAAGGCAAGCCGGTCGAAACGGCTTTAAATACACTTAAATTTATGCCCCAGAAAGCCGCCGGGATATTGGAGAAAGTCATCCGTTCAGCGGTGGCCAATGCCGATCAGAATCCGGATGTCGACATTGATTTGCTGGTGGTTCGCAATGTTACAGCCGACCAGGGCCCCACTTTGAAACGGTGGCGGGCCAGGGCTCGGGGCAGAGGCACCCGAATATTAAAACGCACCAGTCACATTACCGTCATTTTAGACGAAGAATCTTCAGCTTAGCGCTTAACAAAGGAGGTAAAAGCTTGGGTCAGAAAGTTAATCCAGTTGGATTGAGATTGGGAATTGTCAAAACGTGGGAATCCCGTTGGTTTGGTGGGAAAAACTACGCCGAATATATTTTGGAAGACTATCGCTTGAGAAAGTTTGTCAAAGAAAAACTTTATCATGCAGGTGTTTCCAGAATTGAAATTGAACGATCGTCCAAGCGTGTCCGTCTGCGCATTTATACCTCCAGGCCCGGTATTGTCATCGGTAAAAAAGGCTCTGAGATATCACAGCTTAAAAATGAAATTGAAAAGATGACGGACCGTGAGATTTTGATCGATATCCAGGAAGTTCGCAAACCTGAGATCGATGCCCAATTGGTTGCCGAGAATGTGGCGCTGCAGATTGAGAGGCGGGTGGCGTTTCGGCGTGCGATGAAGCGCGGTGTGTCTTCCGCGATGCGATTTGGTGCCCTGGGTGTGAAGATTATCTGTTCGGGTCGACTGGGTGGCGCGGAGATGGCCCGAACCGAATGGTATCGTGAAGGCCGGGTTCCGCTGCACACTTTGCGGGCTGATATCGATTATGGCTTCATCGAAGCCCGAACCACATATGGCGTTATTGGTGTAAAAGTGTTTATTTTCAAGGGTGAAATACTAAAGAAAGATGAAGAGGAAATTGCTGAGGCATAAAATTCAAGGCATTTTCCGATAATTGGGTTTTTAATACAAAACAATAACAGTTGCGCATTGCGTGTTGCGCGTTGCGCGTAAAAAACAGAAAAACTCGTAACCCGGAACGCGTAACCGGAGTAAAAAAATGCTAAGTCCTAAAAAAGTAAAATTTCGCAAACAACAAAAAGGCCGCATGCGAGGCATTGCCCGGCGGGGATCTAGTCTGAATTTTGGCGAATACGGCTTGCAGGCCACCGGTTGTGGCACCATCAGCGCGAAACAAATTGAGGCAGCAAGAATTGCGATGACGCGTCATATTAAAAGAGGTGGTCGAATCTGGATAAGAATTTTTCCTGATAAACCGTTTACCAAAAAGCCGGCTGAAGTCCGCATGGGAAAAGGCAAAGGTGCTCCGGAAGGTTGGGTAGCGGTGATTCGACCCGGCAGAATTCTTTATGAAATGCAAGGCGTGGACAAAGAAACCGCCAAAGAGGCATTTCGCCTGGCAGGCCATAAACTTTCAGTAAAAACGCGGTTTGTTGAGAGGAGTGAGGCCTGATGAAAGTCAGTGAGATAAAAGAAATGAACCTTGAAGAATTAAACCGTAAGGTTAACGATCTAAAAGAAGAATTGTTTAATCTTCGTTTTCAACACGAAATCGGGCAGCTTGAAAACCCCAATAAAATGAAGCGGACACGCAGAGATATTGCTCAGGTAAAAACCATCATTCGCGAAACTGAATTAAAAAACAAGACGGTTGAAGAATAATAAGGTCATGAAAAAACAAGGAATGAAAAGACAATTGGTGGGTACAGTCGTCAGCAACAAGATGGACAAAACAGTGGTGGTCTTGGTTGAGCGACTGGTTAAGCATAAATTCTACCACAAATATATCCGACGACGGGCCAAATTTGCTGCTCACGACCAAGGCAACAGCTGTCAAATTGGGGATACGGTCATGCTGACAGAATGCCGCCCATTGAGCCGCTCAAAAAGGTGGCGGGTCGTAAAAATCGTTAAAAAAGCGGTTTAATTTCAAGGAAACGATATCATGATTCAGTCAGAAACACGGCTTAATGTAGCCGATAATTCCGGAGCCAAAGTGTTGTATTGCATTAAAGTGTTAGGCGGCTCCCGTAGGCGATATGCCAGAGTTGGGGATATCATTGTTGTGGCGGTAAAGGAAGCCTTGCCGAATGCCAAGGTCAAAAAAGGTGATGTCTTAAAAGCGGTTGTGGTTAGAACCAAAAAAGAGATCCGTCGCCCAGATGGCTCTTATATCCGATTTGATGATAATTCTGCTGTTTTGGTCAACGCTTCGCGAGAGCCAATCGGTACCCGAATTTTTGGGCCTGTCGCCAGAGAATTGCGCGCCAAACGATTCATGAAAATTATTTCGTTAGCACCGGAGGTGCTCTAATAGATGTTATTCGTAATTTGTTATAGGTTATTGGTATCATGAGATGGGCAATACCGTCAAAATGTGTCGCTCCCAATAACGAATAACTAATAACCAATAACCAAAACGGGAATCCAGCTATGCTTCAGAATAAAATACGGATAAAAAAAGACGATAAAGTCAAGGTTATTGCTGGTAAGGACAAGGGTAAAATCGGTAAGGTGCTCAAGGTTGATCGCGAAAAGAGCCAGTTGCTCATTGAAAAAATTAATCTGATTAAGCGCCATACCAGAGCCAGCGCAAAAAACAGACAGGGCGGTATCGTAGAAGGTGAAGCGCCGGTTCGCATCTCCAATGTGATGATTATGTGCAACAAGTGCATTAAAGCAACACGGGTTAAGATGCAGCATCTGGAAGATGGAAAAAAAATTCGGCTTTGTGTTAAGTGCGGAGAAGCAATCGATACTTAATCCGGCGCACGGAGGAAGGCGATGTCACAATTAAAAACGATATATGAAAACGAAGTCGTGCCCAAGCTCATGGACAACTTCGGTTACAAAAACAAAATGCAGGTTCCCAAACTGGACAAAATCGTTCTTAACATGGGACTGGGCGAGGCCATCCAGAATATAAAAGTGCTGGATGCTGCGGCCGAAGAACTCAAGGCAATCGCAGGGCAAAAGCCGGTGATCACCCGCGCTAAAAAGTCCATTGCGGCATTTAAACTAAGAGAGGGGATGCCGATCGGTTGCATGGTTACCCTACGACAACTACGGATGTACGATTTTTACTATAAACTGGTCAATATCGCGCTGGCGCGTGTTAGAGACTTTAGAGGTGTTTCCGCCAAAGCATTTGACGGTCGTGGCAATTACTCTCTGGGGATTAAAGAGCACATCATTTTCCCGGAGATTGATTACGATAAAATAGATAAGATCAAAGGTCTCAATATCAGCATTGTAACTACAGCCCAGACAGACGATGAAGGCAGGCAGTTGTTGGGCTTGATGGGAATGCCGTTTAAAAATTAGGGAGGCAGATTTGGCCAAAAAAGCGCTTCGAAATAAAGCAATGCGAAAACCCAAGTTTCAGGTTCGACAGTATAATCGCTGTCCGATCTGTGGAAGACCCAGAGGATATCTCAGAAAATTTGGACTTTGTCGTATTTGCTTCCGGGTTTTTGCATCCGAAGGCAAACTCCCCGGAGTTGTAAAATCGAGTTGGTAATTTTGGAAACTGGAAACTCGAAATTGGAAATTTGATAATCCCCAATTCCTGTCCCAGTTTGACAGGCAGGTTTGAATATTGGCTTTAATGACTGGTTTCTAGTATCAAGTTTCAAGTTTCAAGGCTCACGTATCAAACACAGGAGAAGATAATGGCGGTAAGCGATCCGATAGCCGATATGTTGACGCGAATTCGCAATGGTGTCAAAGCCAGATTTAACAGCGTTGATGTGCCGGGATCCAAGCTTAAAACAGACATTGCCAGGATTTTAAAGGACGAAGGTTTCATCAAAAATTACAAGTTCCTTAAAGACGGTAAGCAGGGTATTTTGCGCATTTACCTCAAATTCGGTCCAGGGCAGTCTAATGTGGTTTACGGGCTAAAGCGTATTAGTAAACCCAGTTGTCGGGTTTATGTGAAAAGCAATGATATTAAACCGGTCTACAATGGTATGGGGATTTCGATTTTATCCACATCCAAAGGCATCATGACAGATAAAAAAGCTCGACAGGAAAACGTTGGTGGCGAGATCCTTTGCAACGTGTGGTAGCCACTTGGTTCGTCAGTAAACTCTAAAACCTACGCGGCAGATCGTAAAAAGATCCAATCTTTAGCAAGATGCTTGAGACTTAAACCTTATGGTTTACGAATGTGGGAGTAACATATGTCACGAGTCGGGAAAAAACCGGTACCCATTCCGGACAAAACCAAACTAACATTTGAAAACAGGGTCCTTACGGTCCAAGGCGAAAAAGGAAAACTATCGCGATCGATTCATCCTGCCGTGGACCTGAAAATTGAAGACGGTGTCTTAAGCGTCGTGCCTTTTGAGGATAAAAGAACCAGCCGTGCACTTCAGGGAATGACCAGAAGCCTGGTGGCCAACATGATCGCCGGCGTCAATAAGGGATTTGAGCGCACCTTGGTTATAAATGGCATCGGATACCGCGCTGAAACCAAGGGCAATAGTATTATCCTTAATGTGGGCTATTCAAATCCGGTGCAGTTTGATTTGCCGGAAGGCGTAGCCGCTTCAATTGATCGCAATACCATCATTAAATTAAGCAGTATCGATAAAGAAAAATTGGGTCTGGCGGCTGCTGCGATTCGCAAAATAAGGCCCCCGGAGCCCTATAAAGGAAAAGGCATAAAGTACGCCGAGGAACGCATACGGCGCAAAGCAGGCAAAGCGGGCGCTGCGGCTCAGTAAAAGCTTATCCATAAAAAGCGGGTATAAAGCAACCAGCTTTCAGCCCGCCTAAAAACAGGCATCAGAAAATGGGAACACTTAATCCAAAAACACAAGCGCGGCTGAAACGAAAAAAAAGAATACGCAAAAAATTGGTTGGCTCTGCCGATCGACCCCGGCTGTGTGTGTTTAGAAGTGCCAAACACATTTATGCGCAGGTGATCGACGATTCTGCGGGGAAAACCCTTGCTTCGGCTTCAAGCACGGAAAAGGCCGTACGGGAAAAACCTGAATCTAAGAATAAATTGAGCAATGCCAATACCGTGGGGGAGATAATCGGCAAACGCGCTATGGAAAAAGGTGTCAAACAAGTCGTGTTTGACCGTAATGGTTTTTTGTATCACGGCCGCATAAAAGCCGTTTCGGACGGTGCGCGTAAGGCCGGTTTAAAATTTTGAGAATCTGATAATTCGAAATGAGTATAGACGCAACCGAATAGTTCTCACGCAAAGACGCCAAGACGCAAAGCACTTAGATTAAATAAAGAAGATCTTTCCTTTGCGGGCTTTGCGGCTTTGCGTGCGGAATACAAGGAGGCAGGCTTTTGTTAAAATCAGAAATAGATGAAACGCAATTTATCGACAAAGTAGTCCATATCAATCGGGTGGCCAAAGTGGTCAAAGGGGGTCGTCGATTTAGTTTCAGCGCAATCGTTGTTGTCGGCGATGGTCAAGGCTCGGTTGGATTTGGTCTTGGCAAAGCCGGAGAAGTGCCCGAAGCTATCCGCAAAGGGGTCGAAAAGGCAAAAAAGAATATGATATCGGTGCCTTTAAATGAAGGTACGATCCCCTATGAAATTATTGGCCGTTTTGGAGCAGGCAAGGTACTGCTCAAACCGGCTGCAGAGGGCACTGGCGTTATTGCGGGAGGTGCCGTTAGAGCGGTTTTAGAAGCCGTTGGCGTCCAAAATATATTAACAAAGTGTCTCGGTTCTCATAACCCTCACAATCTGGTGAAAGCGACAGTGAATGGTCTTGAGCGGCTTGAAAGTCGTGAAATGGTGGCTGCCAGAAGAGGTATTTCAGTAGAAGATCTTTAGTGCTGATTGGGCAAAACATTTTGCAACACGGGAACAGTATTATTCATAAGGATCATAAAAATGGCTGCAACGATAAAAGTAAAGCTGGTTCGAAGCATGATCGGCAGGCCACCAAAGCAACGTAAAGTCCTGCGGGGTATGGGATTAACCCGCATCAATAAAACGGTCGAACTTAAAGATACGCCTGAAATTAGGGGTATGATCAACAAAGTTTCGCATTTAGTGAGCACTGAGGAGTAGGTCGATGAAGCTTCATGAACTATCGCCGTCTTCAAAATCGCGTAGACCCAACCGTCGTCTGGGACGCGGTGTCGGAACCGGCCGGGGCAAGACTGCTGGCCGAGGCAGTAAAGGTTACAACAGTCGCTCCGGCGGCGGGGTCAGACCCGGTTATGAAGGTGGGCAAATGCCGATTCAGCGGCGTCTTCCCAAACGCGGATTTACCAATATTTTTAAAAAGCAGATTGCTGTCATCAATGTCAGAGATTTACTGCGATTTGAGAGCGGTAGTTTGGTCGATGAAGCCGCGCTTGTGAAAGCCGGACTTGTAAAGGGCCCAAAAGACGGGATTAAGTTGTTGGGACAGGGGGAAATTAAAGTGGCCCTCAATGTCAAAATACATCATGTCAGCAAGGCTGCCCGCGAAAAAATCGAAGCTGCTGGCGGTACGGTAGAGGTTATTCAATGATTGGTAGCGGGTTTCAAAATATATTTAAAATACCCGAGCTAAAAAAGCGCATTCTGTTTACGTTTGGATTGCTTATCGTTTACCGGATCGGTGTCCATGTTCCTGTTCCGGGAATCGACTCTTCCGCGCTAGAATCCTTTTTTGCCAGGGCAGAAGGCACCATATTTGGTATTTTTAATATGTTTTCCGGGGGCGCCTTAGAACGGCTGTCGGTTTTTGCGCTTGGCATTATGCCCTATATCAGCGCTTCAATCATATTGCAGCTATTAACGGTTGTCGTACCGCATTTGGAACAGCTAAAAAAAGAAGGCGAACAGGGGCGCAAAAAAATTACGCAATATACCCGCTATGGAACGGTTATTTTAAGCATTATTCAAGGTTTCGGCATCGCCGTTGGGCTGGAAAGTATGAGCTCACCGGGTGGGGCCCCGGTGGTCTTATTTCCGGGTTGGGCATTTAGATTAATGACCGTGATTACCCTAACTGCCGGCACTGCCTTTATCATGTGGCTGGGTGAGCAAATTACCGAACGCGGTATCGGCAATGGCATTTCGCTGATTATTTTTGCCGGTATTGTAGCCCGGCTGCCGACTGCTGGTGGAAATACATTTCGCTTGCTGACCACCGGAGAAATGGGAATATTTGTTGTTCTGATTCTGGTCATTTTTATGGTGGCCGTGATCGGATTTATCATCTTTGTTGAGCAAGGGCAACGGCGCATCCCAGTTCAATATGCCAAACGGGTGGTGGGGCGAAAAATGTATGGAGGGCAGAGTACCCATCTGCCATTGAAAATTAATACGTCTGGTGTGATTCCGCCAATTTTTGCTTCATCGATCATTATGTTTCCGGCAACGATTGCCAATTTCATTAATATTCCCTGGATCAGAACAATTGGAGAAACCATGCGGCCGGGGAATGTTTTTTATGAATTGCTCTTCGTCGGCTTTATTTTCTTTTTCTGTTATTTTTATACAGCGGTGACTTTCAACCCGGTTGATGTTGCTGAAAATATGAAAAAACAGGGCGGCTACATACCCGGAATCCGCCCTGGAAAACGCACTGCTGACTATATTGACAAGGTGTTAACGCGCATCACACTTGGCGGTGCTTTCTACGTTTCAGCGGTCTGCGTGCTGCCTTCTATCTTAATCACCCGCTTTGATGTTCCATTTTATTTTGGGGGTACGGCCCTTCTGATTGTGGTGGGCGTAGCGATTGATACCGTCGCCCAGATTGAATCGCATATGTTGAGTCGTCATTATGAGGGATTTTTAAAGCGGGGTGGCGGCGTGCGAGTAAAAGGCCGTTAATAGCCGATCAGGGTTTATTAGTCGAGACCCGCAAATAGGAGTTGTCTGTGGCCAAAGAAGAACCTATTGTCGTTGAAGGTGTTGTCCTGGAGACATTGCCAAATGCAATGTTTAAGGTTGAATTGGAGAACAAGCATCAGGTGCTAGCCCATATCTCGGGCAAAATGCGAATGCATTTTATCAAGATTTTACCTGGCGATAAGGTTACGGTTGAATTATCTCCCTACGACCTGACGCGTGGCCGAATCACCTATCGATCAAAATAGGACGGGTATTCGGTATCGGGTATTAGATATTGGTTAAAGCGGTCTACATTTGATTGCCAATACCGAATACCCAATACCCAATATCTAACTTTAGGAGTATGACTCATGAAGGTTCGAGCATCAGTAAAGAAAATTTGCCCTAAATGTAAAATTGTCCGTCGCAAAGGTGTTGTGCGGGTGATCTGCGAAAACAAACGACACAAACAGCGACAAGGATAAAAGGAGGATAACCATTGGCAAGAATTGCAGGGGTTGATCTACCCAAGAAAAAGCGCATTGAGATTGGCCTGACCTATATTTACGGAATTGGCAGGTCTTCTTCGCGCCGCATCCTGGAAAAACTGGCGATTGACACCGAGACCAAGACCGATCAACTTACGGAAGATCAAGTCAGCAGCATCCGCAAAGTGATTGACAATGAATATAAAGTTGAGGGTGAACTGCGAACAGAAGTCTCGATGAATATCAAACGACTGATGGATCTGGGTTGCTATCGCGGATTGCGCCATCGCAAATCGCTGCCGGTGCGTGGCCAGCGTACAAGCACCAATGCCAGAACACGTAAGGGACCCAAAAGAGCAGCTGTTAAAAAGAAAGGTGCCGCTAAGCAAAAAAAATAGCATAGTTTACACGAAAGATATCCGTTGCCCACTGAATATGTGACGGTCGATCACGGTTTATCAAAACGTTCAATCGGCAACAGAAACTGATTACTCAAACGAGGCGAATTCGATGGCCAAAAAAATCCGAACCAAGAAAAAAGTAAAGAAAAATGTTGTAAGTGGTGTTGTCCATATTCAATCAACATTTAACAATACGATTGTGACCATAACCGATGCAGGTGGAAATGTTGTTTCCTGGTCGAGCGCCGGCGTTCAGGGCTTTAAGGGCTCGCGTAAAAGTACACCTTTTGCTGCCCAGTTGGCTGCTGAAGATGCGGCTAGAAAGGCCATGGAACATGGTATGAAAACTGTAGAAGTGTATGTTAAAGGACCTGGTCCCGGCAGAGAGTCTGCTTTGCGCGCCTTGCAGGCGACCGGATTCAACGTTACGATGATTAAAGATGTTACACCCATACCACACAATGGATGTCGTCCACCCAAGAGACGAAGAGTTTAGTTAATAAGTTAAATAGTCAAATAGTAAAAGACGATATCCGCAATTACGATTTAACGATTCAACCAATTAACCATATGACCAATAACTAGGAGGATCTTTTGTCCAGATATAAAGATTCAGTTTGCCGGCACTGCCGGCGTGAAAACCTAAAATTGTATCTCAAAGGAGATCGCTGTTACTCGGATAAATGTGCCTTTGATAGAAGGTCTTATCCACCGGGTGAGCATGGAGAGCGGCGAGGTAGAAAAATTTCTGACTACGGTATTCAGCTGCGTGAAAAGCAGAAAGTCAAACGGATGTATGGGCTTTCTGAAAAACAATTTCATCTGTTTTTTGAGAGAGCTGAGGCGCAAAGAGGCGTTACCGGTACCAATTTGCTGGTCTTGCTGGAACGCCGGCTCGATAATGTCGTCTATCGCCTTGGTTTTGCGAATTCCCGCACTCAGGGGCGTCAATTTGTGTTGCACAATCATTTCCTGGTTAACGGGAAAAAAGTCAACATCCCGTCTTTCTTGGTTAAAAGGGGCGATTCAGTTGAGGTCAAAGAAAAAAGCAAGAAGGTTGCGGCCATTTCAGACTCTATCGAAGCGGTCGTCCGCAGGGGCATACCCCAATGGCTGGAGCTTGAAAAAGAAAAGCACAAAGGTGTCGTGACCGGATTTCCGGTGCGTGAAGATATCACCATGCCGATTCAAGAACAGCTGGTTGTGGAGCTTTATTCTAAGTAACAGCGTACCAGGAAGATCATCATGGTCGGCAGAGCCGACGATGGTTGGATCATCTAAAACCCTTTTCGATTTGGAGATTAGAAAATGTCATCCGACGAACTGATGTATGTCAACTGGCAGCAAATGATCAGGCCTGATAAAGTTCAGGTTACCAGTAATCCATCTTACGGCAAGTTTGTTTGTGAACCCCTGGAAAGGGGGTTCGGTATCACTATCGGCAATTCATTAAGACGGATCGTACTGTCATCATTATATGGTGCTGCGATTACATCTGTAAAATTTGATGGCGTCATGCACGAATTCAGTGTTATCCCCGGTATTCTGGAAGATGTTTCTGAAATTATTTTAAATCTGAAAGAAGTGCGGTTTAAGCTCTCGGATTCTGAGCCCAAAACCGTCAGACTCGAGGCTTCCGGCGAAGGTGAAGTGACCGCCGGTGATATTTTGAGTGAGGACGGCAAGAGCGAAGTGCTGAATCCTAAACATCACATTGCGTCCCTGGACAAAAAAGGGAAGCTCAATTTGACGATGACCGTAAAGTATGGCAAAGGCTATTCTTTGGCAGAAGCCAATAAAGATGAGGGATCACCTAGTGGTACGATACCGATAGATGCGGTTTTCTCGCCCATCAGACGTGTCAACTTTGTGGTCGGCAATGCCCGGGTCGGTCAACGCACCGATTATGATAAACTGACTATGGAAGTTTGGACGGATGGAAGTATTATGCCGGAAGATGCGGTCGCTTATGCCGCTAAAATTCTCAAAGAGCAGATGACAGTGTTTATTAACTTTGATGAAGAAATGGAACCGGCACCGGAAGAAACGGCCACGAATAAGGAAAAACCAAAGTTTAATGAAAACCTTTACCGCAGCGTGGAAGAGCTCGAATTATCCGTGCGCAGTGCCAATTGTCTAAAGAATGCAGATATCAACAAAATCTGGCAACTGGTCAGCAAGACAGAGGCGGAGATGCTCAAGACGAAAAATTTTGGCCGTAAGTCATTAAACGAAATTAAGGAAGTATTAGCAGAAATGGGGTTGTCACTCGGTATGAAACTGGAAGGTTTTGAACCACCCGACGATGAAACCGAAGAAGAGGAGTAATTGACCATATGCGACATCGAAAAGCCAGCTTGAAACTTAACCGAACCACGAGTCATCGCAATGCGATGTTTCGAAATATGGTCACCTCGTTGTTCAAACACGAGCGGATTCGCACCACGGGCGCTAAAGCCAAGGAATTGCGGCGCTGGGCCGATCATCTGATCACGTTGGCCAAGCGGGGTGACTTGCATGCCAGAAGGCAAGCCCTCGCTATTGTCAGGGAAAAGCAGGTTGTTCATAAATTGTTTGAAGAAGCCAACGACAAATTTGGTCATTCTGCCGGGGGGTATACTCGGATTGTAAAATTGGGTCGGCGTGCCGGCGATGCGGCTTCTATGTCTTTAATCGAACTGGTGGTTCTGGACGTGGCGGACAAGAAAAAATCCAAGAAAAAATCCACTAAAAAAGCCGCTACGTCAAAGAAATCAGCTGCGGAAGCCAAGGACGATAAAAAGCCGCAGGCGAAAAAACCCCAGAAGGCTGATGCCAAAACAAAGCCGGAATCCAAGAAAAAAGTAGCGGATAAGAAAAAAGAGGGCACTTCCAAAGCGCAAAAAACAGCACAGAAAAAATCGGAATCCCCGAAAGCGGATACCAAACCCAAAACGGCGGCAAAAACAAAAGCAACAGCGGCCAAAAAACAAAAACCGCCTGAAGACAAACCTATAGGCGATTCTAAAAAGAAAGACGCTTAATACCTTTATCCTGCGTCATCATCTTTACCAAAAAGCCCCGTGACATCACTCACCGGGCTTATTGTTTTCGGCGAATTACAGAATGCTAGACGTTCTATTTTTTAACATGTGCTGCTTTTACTTTGTCGAGGGCTTCTTCGACGGCCTCTTTTAACTCATCGTCATCTTGTCCCTGGAGAAGGGCTTCCAGACGCGGGATAAAATCGCTTTGCGCCATTTCTCCAAAAATATACACCAAGTCACCTTTGACACGATCATCCACATCATCAAATCTGCGCCACAAGACTTCCGCGGTTTGAAGCGCAAGTTTTAAATCTTTTTCAATCAGTTCATCCATGACGACCATGGCACCTAAACGAACAGGCCATTTGGGGTGTAGCAGCACGTCATAGAAAGCCGGAAAGATTTGTGCCCTAGCGAGCATCATTTCCGCCAGTTGACCGGCTTTGCCTTCTTTGAGCAGCATTTCCAGCGATAGCGGTCCTAACGCACTGGGATCGCGTTCTGCCATAACTTTAACAATTTCGTCTACTTGAAAAGTTCCTGTCCAGCGGAATTGATCTTCCAAGATTAACGTCGGTACAGATTGAAGGTTGTCTTTTTCTGCCAGATCGGGAAAAGACATCGCATCGATAACCGTCAGGTGTATATGGTTGTTTGCAAACAACAACGGCAATAGCTGGCGCACGGCTTGCGGGCAAAAGCGACATTGCGCAGCAACGTACAGAACCAGATGTGTCGGTAAATCAATGGCTTCCAGTTGTCGTGCAATGTTTTCATCTATCTGAGATCGGTCCGCGGCATTTAGTTGCAGGGCTTCAATGAAAGGTCCGATCTCAGTCCCTGAGGGGACCGCCTGATAGGATAATCCATCATGAATACGGATGGCAGGAAATTCATCCGGGTCAGCCGTTTCTTTTTTGACGCGGATTTTGGGCACCTGTTGTTCGAGATATTCGCAAAATTTAACAATGGCAGGGCTCAGTTCGTGTTCGTTATGCAGGCACTTAATCCGAATTTCTTTGGCCAACGTCTCATTTAAGGCCGTGATCTGTTTTTCTTCGGTGGGTGTCATCGTTCACCGGTTCAAAGGTTCAAAGGTTCAAGGTTCAGAGGTTCAAGGTTCAGAGGTTTTGTGCTCTTCGGTTTGATTTCGTAATCTTTCAACCTTTGAACCCTGAACCTTTGAACCTAAAAATAGGACCTTTAATACGGGCTGACCGGTTATGCAAGTTAAAATAAACCATACCTGAGAATAATAAAAAAACAAATAAGGTTGATCTTGGGAAATAGAGGCATATATTGACTTGACGAAATTTATAATGATATAAGCCCTAAAAAACCCTTCCGACCTTTTGGTCTATAGCAACACCTGCAGAAAGGAGACATCAAGACTATGGATCCTGCAACGCTTTTAAAAGACAAAATAGTATTGACCGTCGATGACGAAGTGGATGTCACCGATACCGTGGAAGAGGTTTTAGACATGTGTATGGTGCGCAAAGCCAATGATTATGACACTGCGCATCAATTGTTGCTTGGCTATACCTTTGACATCGTCATTCTAGATATCATGGGTGTCAATGGCTTTGATCTCTTAAAAACATCTGTTAAGCGTGGCTTTCCCACAGTTATGCTGACGGCTTATGCTCTGACACCCGAAGCTCTGGAAAAATCCATCAAACTGGGAGCAGTGTCCTTTCTGCCCAAAGAAAAAATGAGCAATCTGGACGAATTCATCGCCGACGTTGTTCTCAAGGGAGGACAACCCGTATGGGGGAAGCTTTTTGACAAACTCGGCGGCTTTTTCAACAAACGATTTGGGCCGGATTGGAAAAAACAAAATGAATTCTTTGATGATTTCGTAAAATCCATCAAAGCTGAAAAATAAGCCGCTTTCACAAGTTAGTTGGTTCCCTATTGAATCTGGAGGTTGCCCGAGTTGGCTGAGTCCAAACTGCTGCCCCTTTCTGAAGCCATTGATCAGTTTATACCTGATGGTAGCTCCATTGCCATGGGTCTTGCCCAGGAAACCCTCATCCCCTTTGCTGCCGGACACGAACTCATCCGCCAAAATAAACAGCACCTGACCCTCATCGGACCGATATCAGATATCCTGTTTGATCAAATTATTGGCGCAGGGTGTGTCCGTAAAATACAGGCCGCCTGGGTGGGCAATGTGATTACAGGCTCGAGTTATAATTTTCGAAGAGCGGTTGAAAGCGGCAGCCTGGAAATGGAAGACCACTCGAATCTGACCCTGGCTATGGCGTTGCGGGCTGCCGCCATGGGGGTCCCCTTTATGCCTACCCGCACGGCGCTGGGTAGCGATCTTTTCAAAACCAATACGCGCCTGAAAACCATGACTTGCCCGTTTAGCGGTGACAAACTTGCCGCGGTGGCAGCGCTGAAACCGGATGTGGCCATCGTTCACCTTCAGCGGGCGGATGTTTACGGCAATGCTCATGCCTGGGGCAACCTGGGGCTTACCCGTGACGCCTGTCTGGCCAGCCGTCACATCATTATTACCGCAGAAGAGATCGTGGAACCGGATGTCATCAGTCGCGATCCCAATCGGGTGATTACCCCGGGTTATCGGGTCAGCGCGGTGGTACATGCGCCCTGGGGCGGTCATCCTTCGCCAGTGCCCGGATTCTATAACCGCGATCATCAAGGATTTCTTGACTACCGTACCGAAAGCAAAACGCGGGAAGCGTATCTCGAATGGCGTAAACAATGGGTTGATAACGTGCACAGCTGGCAGGATTATACAGAATTGCTGGGAAAAAAACGACTGTCGCAGCTGGCTATTGAGCATCATGATTACTCAGAGCCGGTGGATTATGGCTATTAGGTTCTGGGTTCAGAGGTTCAGGGTTCCGGGTTAAATGGTTGAGTCTTCAAAGTTTCAATGGTTTTAAGCCTCTGGCCCCCGGCTGCTGGCTACTGGCTCGAGCTTTTGATCTCCGGCTTCCTGCCAGATGCCAGAAGCAAGGAGCCAGCGGCCAACTGAATCGGCTAGATTGAGATTTTTCAAATAAATGTAAACTATTTAGGCGCCTAAGATGTCTTACACATTACCCGAACTAATGGTCACCGCGGCGGCGCGTGAAATTGCTGACGGTGAAGTGGTTTTTGTCGGTATGCGTCTGCCGTTGCTCGGTTTTCTGTTGGCCAAAAGCACGCATGCGCCCGAGTCCGTAGGGATCTACGAATTAGGGATCGTGCGCGATACGCTGGCACCCGAGCCCATCTTAACAATGGGGGATTTACCCAATCTCTATCGAGCGCGGTGGCTGGCTGATACGGCCGATATGATGGGGCTGTTGCAGCAGGGTCAGGTAGATGTTAGTTTTATCGGCGGTGCCCAGATAGATCGATACGGCAACCTGAATACCAGTTATATTGGCGGTGTGGAAAATGTTACTACCCGCCTGCCGGGGAGCGGTGGTGCCTGTGATCTGGCCAGCCTGGCGCAACGACACATCATTATCATGAACCATCAAAAGCGCCGCTTTATGCCCCAGGTCGATTACATCACCTCACCCGGCTTTGGAACCGGCGCTGGCTGGCGACGCCGGGTTGGGCTGCCGCGAGGTGGGCCGGCGACGGTGATCACCACAATGGGTATTTTACGATTTGATTCTCAAAGCCGTGAAATGACACTTGCTTCCGTTCATCCAGGCGTCAGCGTGAACGCAGTCCGCGACAACACGGGATGGCCGCTGCAGATTGCTGAGAATTTGGTGCAAACACCCGAGCCAACTGAAAAGGAATTGGAGATGCTGCAGCGTTTTGATCCTCAAAAATATTGGACATCCGATTCCAGCTAAATATTAGATTTGTTCGATTTGTGGTGGCCAATCTCTGTCAATGCTTACATAGTGACGATTTAGCGGAATCTATATTTCATTTTAACCCGATAATTTTCCTTGACAAAAAGCCAAATAGCTGTGATATAGCTATAAAATCATCTTTGGCAAATGAATGAAGTTTAGAAATTAAAGGCATACAGCCGAAAAAGGAGGTACCAATGCATTTAAAAAGATTCACATTCTGCGCGACGCTATTTCTAGTTGTTTTTGGTTTGCTTATCAGCCCGGCCCTTGCCAAAGGACCCTCCCTGGATAAATGGAAACCCGCCTTCGATCCATCAGGTGCCAAATATAAGTTTATCGTTTCAAATGTTTCCCATCCGGTTTTAAAGGGCGTTTACACCGGATTTGCCATTCGGGATGAATTGTGGAAACGAACCAATGGCCAGATGTATCTGGATTATAAACCCTTCTCCATGCTGGGGGGCGAAGTTGAGGTTCTCAACCAGCTGCAAATGGGTGCAATTCAGGGTATGGCCGTCAGCTCGGTGGCCTCCACCAATCTGGGCCCCCGATTTGGTATCGTCAACCTGCCGTTTTTGGTTGATTCTTTTGATAAACTCGAAAAATTCGTCAACAGCGGAAAACTTTTTGACCATTTCCTGATGGCCATGGATCATCAGGGAATTATGGCAGTCGATATTGCCAGTTATGGTAATTACGGCTGGGCCACGACAGTGCCGGTCAAAACCATTGCCGATGCCAAGAAGGTCAAATTCCGCATCGCCGAAGCCGCAGTTAACAAGCTGTCCTACAAGGCATGGGGTTTTAACCCGGTCGTGATGCCCTGGCCGGATGTTCCGGTGGCCTTGAAGCAAGGTGTTATCACCGGCTTGGATCATACCCTCACCGTGTGCAGCATCACCAAGAAATTCGAGGTGGCCAAGTACTATACCGAATTAAACTATGCCCAGGGCCTGTTTATCTGGTTGTTTAACAAGGCCTGGTTCAACAGCTTGCCGGCTGACCTGCAGAAAACCCTGGTTGAGACGGTCCGCGACATGTGTGCCGAGGCGCGCATGGCAGCCAAGGCACAGGAATTGGAGCAACGCAAAGCCGCTATGGGCAAAGGCATCGAGTTTTTTCAACTCTCTGACAAGGAGATGATGACCCTCAAAAATCAGGCCGATTCAGTGCATCAGAAATTTGCGCCTGAAATTAACAAACTTCAATCCGGCGATAAGTATCGCCCGGATAATTTCCTGATGGAAGTCCAAAAATACATGGGCTATACAAAATAGCTTGATTATTTTTTTACCACGCACTAATAAAGGGGCTTCGGTCTGACCGAAGCCCCTTTTACTAAAAGCTATCTCAAAAATAGTAGATCACGCTCAAGGGCAAGGCGAAAACCGATTCAAAAGTGGAGCATACACGGCAGTATTCGAGCATTTTGAATCGGTTTTGAACACAGCCATTGAGCGCCTGTCCGCCTCTGGCGGATTAGATGCATTTTTGAGATAGCTTCTAATCTCTGGCCAATGAGGGTAGTACCCATGTTTGGAAAATTGCTGCATTTCCTGGACAAAGTCTTGACCTTTTTTGAGGAATGGACGCTGTTTATCAGTGTGTTGGTGGCGTTAGTAGCCCTTTTTGTGAATGTTGTTTTGCGTTACGGCTTCAACTATTCATTGGCCTGGTCAGAAGAATTGGTGCGCGAGGTTATCATTTATACCACTTTTATCGGCTGCAGTGCCGCCGTCAAGGCTCGCTCTCTGATCAAAATCGATGCTTCCGTCCAGATTTTTCCCAAACTAAAAGTTCCTTTAACGTTTTTTAGTAATTTTGTGATCATGATTTTTGCGATCATGATGATCTACTATGGTTGGTTGATCGCAGCGCTGCAGGTTCGCACCCAGCAAAAAACCATTATCATGCAGATCCCGCTGGTCTATCTGTATTCGATCCTGCCATTGATGGGTGTACTGATGCTGATACGCGTCATTCAGGTATTTTACGAGGATATCCAAGAACAAGTGGCCAAGAAAGCTTCGGATTAATTTTTTGCGTTAAGCTGAGAGAAGGAGAACCGGACTATGGAAACCAGTCACATCATCATCCTGGCCATTCTGCTAGGATGCATGGCGACCTATATTCCCGTCTTTATGTGTCTGTTTTTTACCGCTGTTTTAGGCTTTTTATTTTTCACCGACTTGCCCATTCTCCTTTTGGCCCAAACCATTTTCCGCAGTATGGACAACTTTGCCCTAGTGGTGGTGCTATTTTTTATCCTATGCGGCAATATCATGACAGCCGGCACCATTGTTGAAAAGTTGATCAAAGTGGCCAATGCGGTGGTCAGTTGGCTACCGGGCGGCCTGGGGATGGCAGGGGTGCTGGCCTGTGGGCTGTTTGGCGCTATTTCTGGTTCCACGGTAGCTACTGTGGTGGCCCTGGGTGGCTTTATGATCCCGGCGTTGATCGACAACGGATATCCGCAAAAATATACCCTGGGGGTCATGACCACCTCACCCAATCTGGGCGTGATCATCCCGCCCAGTATCGGGATGATTCTGTACAGCATGATCAGCAATGTATCCCTTGAAGGTCTTTTTTTAACCGGGTTTTTACCGGGCATTTTGATTATGTTCGGTGTTTGCATTTACACTTATTTTGTCTTTCGCAAGAAAAAAGAAATTGTTCGCAACCCCATACCCAAACCTTTAGAGCTTTTCGCTGTTTTTAAAGAAGGCTTTTGGTCCTTGATGCTGCCGGTTATTATTTTTGGCGGCATTTTTTCCGGCGCGTTTACCGCCAACGAAGCCGCGGTGGTGGCCTGCGTGTATGCTTTTATCGTGGAGCTGTTTATTCACCGCTCGATGAAATTTTCAGATGTTAAAAAAGTAACCGTCAGCTCTGCAGTCACCTCTGCCACCTTGTTGATCATTGTTGCCGGTGCCACCTGTTTTGGCCGTCTGCTGACCCTGGAAAATATTCCGGGCAAAATCACCGAAACCGTATTGGCCGCCATCGAATCACCTTACATGTTCCTTTTGGCCATGAACACCCTGCTGCTGTTTGTGGGTATGTTCATGGATATCATTTCGGCAACCATGATCCTGGGGCCGGTGTTTCTGCCGATGCTCGATGCCTTTAACATCAGCTGGATGCATTTTGGTCTGATCCTGACGGTTAACCTGGCCATCGGATACTGCACGCCGCCGATGGGGGTCAGTCTTTACATCACCGGTGCGATTGCCAACAAGGATTTAATATATATCACCAAAGCGGTGATTCCATTTATCATCATTCAGATGATCGTGCTGTTTATCATCACTTACATTCCGGATGTTGTCTTGTGGCTGCCCAGAGTAATGGGATTTCTGGAGTAGACATGAGACCGAACCGCATATGATTACAGGAGGCGCTTTACATGTCTGGTGACGAATCTTTACTCAAAGGCAAGCATATTCTGGCCGTGGATGATGAAGAGGATATCCTGGAAACCATCGCGGATTTGCTGGATGAGTCGGACATCGATACGGCACGGGATTATGAGAGTGCGTCGCAAAAAATAAAAAAGGGGCGCTATGACCTGGCCATTTTGGATATTATGGGAGTTAATGGGCTTAAGCTGCTCGAGGAGGCTGTTGATCGTGGCATCCCAACGGTCATGCTTACGGCCCATGCGGTCAGTCGGGAAACCTTGATGGAATCCATTCAAAAGGGAGCCATTTCCTATCTGCCCAAGGAAAAGCTGTCTGAGCTCGATGAGCTGCTGGATTCGATTCTGGGAGCTTATCAGCGCGGTGAACCGCCCTGGAAACTGCTTTTTGAAAAACTGGGTGACTATTTTGACCGCCGCTTCGGCCCCGATTGGAAGGAAAAGGATCGGGAGTTCTGGTCGGAATTCAGCCGCAACTATTCCATCGGTAAAGGGATCCAGGAGCGTCTCAAGCATGATAAAAATATTCGTGACAAGGGAATCTAACGTTTACCGACTGCTAACATTATCTGTCTAGATCGTCTCAATTGTCCTTAGCTATCTGCTCATCTGGATTGATCCACCTGCATGTAACTGCCAGATTCTCCATACCGAATCAAAGCAACAGGGAAAGGTCTAAGTCGGCGTAAAATATGCGATTTTTATCCGATTTTTAGGCGTTTTCTTGCTTGACACCAATGGTGCCTTCCTCTATAGTTCATCTTTTGCGCTCAGAGTGTATACAGTATACATAGACCCCATAACATCAGTTTCAGGAGGGAAAAAATGGATTTTAGTTTGCCGGAAGAACTTGAAATTTTGAGAAATACGGTGCGTGATTTTGCTAGCGAAAAAATTGCGCCCTTTGCCGATGAGTGGGATGAAAAGCATTATTTTCCCTACGAGGAAGCTGTCAAACCCATGGGTGAACTCGGTCTTTTTGGCACCGTTATTTCTGAGGCCTATGGTGGATCCGAAATGGGCTGGCTGGCCGCCATGATCATTACAGAGGAAATTGCGCGGGCATCAAGCTCCCTGCGGGTACAGGTAAATATGCAGGCCTTGGGTTGCGCCTATACCATTGAAACTTACGGCAGCGAGGAACTAAAGCAAAAATATATCCCCAAGCTGGTCAGCGCCGAATACATGGGCGGCTTTGCCATGACCGAACCGGATGCCGGATCGGATGTGATGGCTATCAAGTCCCGTGCCGAAGACAAGGGTGATCACTGGCTTTTGAATGGATCCAAGACCTGGATTTCGAACGCCGATGTGGGTGATGTGATGATTTATTATGCCTACACGGATCGTGATGCCGGCTCTAAAGGGCTATCGGCTTTTGTAGTTGAGCTGAAGAATTTTAACGACGTGCGCACAACGGCCCTGGATAAGCTGGGATCGCGCTCTTCACCGACCGGAGAAATCTATCTGACCGATACCAAAGTGCCCAAGGAAAATATCCTTGGCAAACCCGGTGATGGCGCCAAAATCCTATTCGGATCCTTAAATCAAACCCGTCTTTCGGCAGCTGCCGGTGGCGTGGGCGTAGCGCAGGCCTGTTTGGATGAAACCATTAAGTATGCTACCGAACGCAAGCAGTTTGGCAAGCCGATCGGCGACTATCAAATGAACCAGGATATGATTGCCCAGATGTCCACCGAAATTGAAGCCGCGCGTTTGCTGGTTTACAAAGCAGCCTGGGCAAAGGATCAGGGCCGCTTAAACAACGGTCTGGATGTGGCTCAGGCCAAATACGCAGCCGGTGAGGTGGCCAACAAATGTGCCCTTTACGCCATGCGGATTTTAGGCGCCTATGGTTACTCAACCGAATATTCGGTAGCGCGCTTTTTCCGGGATGCGCCCACATATGCCATGGTGGAAGGCTCCGCCAATATTTGCAAATGGATTATCGCCTTGGATCAGTTGGGCATCCGCAAAGCAAATAGGTAAAACTGGCTTTAAAATCATCAGCTTTTGTCCGAGGCCTTTGTTAACATTCGATTCAAAATGCTCGTGTAGCATTGTCACAGCATATAGCTAATAATTTGTTGAACGGGTAGCAAAATATTCAGATTTTGTTTCAGGTTTAGGCGTAATTCGATTCGAAAACGGAGCGTACACGATAGTACGCGAGTATTTCGAATCGGATTATAACACAGACCTGGGACAAAAGATGTTATTTTGGACCCGTTCAGATAGAAAGGAGTGGAATATGGACATAGTTGTTTTGGTAAAACAGGTGCCGGACACCGAATCTCTGGTGCAGATTGCAGATGATGGGGTTTCCATTAAAACCCAGGATATCAAGTGGATTATGAACCCTTATGATGAGCTCGCGGTTGAAGCCGCCCTGCAATTCAAAGAAGCCCAAGGGGGCACGGTGACCATTTTGTCTCTGGGTCAGGAAAAAGCCATCGAAACCATCCGTACGGCGCTGGCCATGGGAGCCGACCAGGGTGTGCACATCAATGATCCTGCCGCCGAAGGCAGTGATTCGCTGGCCACTGCCAAATTGCTGGCGGCAGCGTTGAAGGATATCCCTTACGATTTGATCATTGCTGGTCATCGGGCCGTGGATGAAGACAACTATCAGGTCGCATCGGCTGTTGCCGAACTGCTGGGCATCCCGCAGGTATCCATGGTCAACAAAGTCGAGCTTGCCGATGGTAAAATTATCTGTGATCGTACGATTGAAGGCGGCACTGTTGTCGTGGAGGCCGCATTGCCGGCCCTGTTCACCACCCAGCGGGGGCTCAATGAGCCGCGCTATGCATCTTTGCCGGGTATCATGAAAGCCAAGAAAAAACCCGTGGATGTCAAATCAGTTGCCGATCTGGGTCTAGACGCTGCTCAGGTGGGAGCTGCCAATCGAAAAGTAAAGGTCAAGGCGATGAGTTTGCCGCCTGAAAGGCAGGCCGTAAAAATGATCGAGGGCGAAGCCGCAGGCGATAAGGCAGCAGCGCTGGTAAAAGTCTTACACGAAGAAACCAAAATTATTTAGAGGAGACATAAAATGGCACAAGGTGTTTTTGCGATAACAGAGCAAAGAGACGGAGAACTTCGAAAAGTTAGCTTTGAGGTTGTCAGCGAAGGGCGGCGGGTGGCCGATGGTTTAGGGGCCGAGCTGACAGCTGTCGTGCTGGGATCCGGTATCGACGGCCTTGCCGAAGAGCTCAAAAAATACGGTCCGGATAAGATTCTGGTTGCTGATGACGCCGGTCTGGCGGATTATACCACCGATGCTTACAGCAACGTACTGGCAGATTTGATTCAAGCTGCAGATCCGGCTGTTATTATAGCGGGCGCATCAGCACAGGGTAAGGATCTGGCCGGACGCCTGGCAGCGAAACTGGATGCGGGTGTGGCCATGGATTGTGTCAACGTCCAGCTTGATAATGGCAATTTAACCTGCACGCGGCCCATGTTTGGCGGCAAAATTAATGCCGATGTCGAGATCCAAGGCGATTGCCAAATCGTCGCCATTCGACCCAATGTGATGGACATTGCCGAAGCGGCCAAAGACAGCGCCGTTGAAAAACCGGCTGTGCAGCTCGGTGAGGTCAAAACCACGATCGTTGATAAGAAAATGGATACCAGCGATAAGGTTGAGCTGACGGAAGCCGATATTATTGTTTCCGGTGGGCGCGGTACCGGCGGTGACTATGCGGGCATTGAAGCGCTGGCTGATGCGCTGGGTGCTGCTGTCGGGGCTTCGCGCTCAGCGGTTGATGAGGGCTGGCGCCCGCACAGTGACCAGGTGGGCCAGACCGGAAAAACGGTATCGCCGACATTGTATGTTGCCTGCGGTATTTCAGGCGCCATCCAGCATCTGGCCGGTATGTCGACTTCCAAGTATATTGTGGCCATCAATAAGGACGAGGAAGCACCGATATTTTCAAAAGCTGATTTTGGTATTGTTGGCGATCTGTTTGAAGTTATCCCGGCGATCACCGAGGAAGTTAAGAAGGTTAAGGGTTAGTCGCCGATCTTGGCGATTGCCTGCAAAAAGGTTTGCGTATAAAACTGCAAATTTGATCAGCCCTGCTTTTGGCAGGGCTGATTGTTTTTGGGTAATGGTGATGGGTAACATTTTCGGCAGAGCAGTCGTGCAAACGAACATCTTGTGCCTAAAAAGATTTTGAACCACAAAGATCACGAAGAGCGCGAAGGTCACGAAGTTCACAAAGAACACAAATCTATGAAAACCTTTTAGATTTTCGTTTCCTTCGTGTACTTCGTGGTGTTTAACACATTTTTATTAATTAGAGAGAAAGGGGTATTCAGTGACGACGGATTTAATCGAAAAGACAAAAACAACAGCCGGGCTTTATTTTAAAGATTTTCAAGGAGAACGGCCTTTTGATCTCTGGCGTTCATTTGACAAAAAAATGGCCAAAGATCTATCACTTTTCATCACCGGCCAAATGTATGCCCGTGAAAAGATTCCGCATCAGACCCGCCAACTCATAACCGTTGCTGCCCTGACGGTGCTCTCGCGATTGGAAGAGCTGGAGCTGCATATCCATGCGGCACTGAATGTGGGCTGTACGCCACAGGAAATTGCGGAGGTCATTTTTCAGACCGCCATTTACGGCGGGGTGCCGGCAACCAATCAGGCCTTAAAAACGCTGAGAACGGTCTTGGAGGAAAAAGGCCACTGGCCGCTTGAGGAATAGTTGCCGTCCTCAGATTTTAATCGCAAATAGGTAAAATACGGCAAAAAGAAATATCATCTTTGCGCCTTTGCGTGAGAATCATACAATCAAATTGAACTCCGGTTGACAGCAGGAAGCCTTTACTTATAGTCTAAATGAGCGTAAAGACATTGCTGTTGTTTGAAATCAGATTTTTAATTGTGGGGGGAGGTTCTTATGAGCTTAAAACTGAAACAAATTGTCGTCTCCATTGAAAATGCGCCTGGTCGGCTTCACGAGGTCACTGATGCGCTTGGTGGTGCCGGGATCAATTTAAGAGCATTGAATTTGGTTGATACGGGTGCTTTTGGCCAGCTGAGATTGTTGGTATCCGATGTGGCAACCGCCCGCAAGATTCTAATGCAAATGCAGATTCCGGCTTATGTCAATGAAGTCGTTGCGGCTGAAATCGAAGATAAGCCCGGCAGTCTGGCAGATCTGCTGAAACCGCTGACACAAGCAGGGGTGTCGGTCATCTTCATGTATGCCTTTATTACCTTTGCCCAGGGAAATGCCATTATGATTTTCCGATTTAGCGACAATGACAAGGCCATCGAGGTTTTAAAGGCCAATGGCATCAATTTGTTGGATGCGAAATCATTTGGAATTCTTGAAAACAAAAGCTGACATACTGATTAATACAGGAGGCGCTATAACAGGTAAAATCGATTGATAGGGAATGTTCAAAAATTGCTTCGGTCATGTAACATTTTCGCATCATCTAGGCCGCAATTCAGGCTTTTGGGTATGGTTATGGGAATAGCTTAAATGACATCTCGCAGAGCCAAAAATCGTACCGCCAAAACGTCAAAGCGCAAGCCCGGCAATCTATCCTCGGCGGTCAATGCCAAGGCTGCGAAGACGCAAATTCAAAAAGAGCGTTATCGCGTTTTGATCGAAGATGTTGCCGACGGCTTTTACGAAGTCGATTTAAAAGGCAATTTTCTTTTTTTCAATGATGCACTCTGTCGCATATTTGGTTACTCGCGCCGCAAAATTAGAAAAAGCAATTTTCGCGAGTTTATGGATGAAAAAAACGCCAAAATTGCCAAAGAGGCCTTCAATCGAATTTATCGCACCGGCAAGGGTGTCGTTGATATCAATTGGGAAATCATTCGCAAGGATGGTCAAAGACGCCATCTGGAGATTTCCGCCAGCCTGCATAAAGACAACGCAGGATCGCCGGTTGGTTTCAGGGGCATCGCCCGAGATGTGACCGATAAAGTGATTGCCCAGCAGGCTTTGAGCGAATCCGAATCCTGCGCTCTGGAACTGTCACAGCAAAGCCGACGCGCTGAACAGCGCTATCGGGCCTTTCTCAGTTTTTTGCCCATCCCGGTTTTCGTATTTAATCTGGACAACACGGTATCTTATTTAAACCCGGCCTTTGAAAGGGTGTTTGGCTGGCGTTTGAAAGAAGTGGAAGGCCAGAAAATCCCCTTTGTCCCCGATAACTTTAAACAACAAACGATCGAGGGCATCCGCCGCCTGCACAAAAACAAGGTTCTGCATGGGTTTGAAACCAAGCGATTGACCAAAGACGGACAACTGTTGGATATCATTGTTGACGGCGCCATTTTTTATGACGAACAAAATCAGCCCGCCGGTCAGATCGTCACCCTGCGCGATGTGACCGAGGAAAAGCGCAATGCGCGTTTGAATCGGGCCCTTTTTCGGATTGCCCGGGCCATGTATCAGTATCGGGGCCTTGACCAGCGCTTAGTCCTGATTACCAAAGAAATTCAAGATCTGCTGGGTGTTGAAGGTGCCATGGTCATACTACTGGACGAAGCCAATCAGGAATTTTTCTTTCGCGAAGCCGTTTTCGAAAAATCCGAAACCGGCACCAATTTCAAAGAGATCCGCTACCCGGTGGACAAAGGCATTGCCGGACTGGTCTATCGGACCGGCAAGCCTCAAATCGTACACGATGCCTACAAAAGCCCTCATTTTGCCCGCGAGGTCGATCGCAAGGCCCGATATCGCACGCGCAACATGCTGGATGTCCCGTTGATGCTGGAAGGTCGCATGATCGGGGTGTTGTGTGCCGTCAACAAGAAAGAGGGTGATTTTAGTCAAACCCATGTTGAGGTATTGACGACCATCGCAAATTTGGTGGCTTTGCCGATTGAAAATGCCAGTATCAACGAAGAGCTCAAGCGCTCATATGAAGATGTCAAAAGCCTAAACCGCACCAAAGACCGCGTCATCCACCACCTGTCACATGAGCTAAAAACCCCGGTTTCGATCTTAGCCGCATCCTTGAATCTTTTAAAAAAGCGTCTTTCTGAAGCGGCGCAGCCGGGGTGGGAATCCATTTTTGACCGTGCCCACCGAAATTTGCAACGCCTGTTGGAAATGCAATATCAACTGGAAGACATCCTGCGCGAAAAGGACTACAAAGCCCATTATATGCTCTCTGCCTTGCTGGATGCTTGCGTGGATGAACTGGAAGTGCTGATTTCTCTGGGGCTGGGCGAAAAAGACATCATCCCCAAGATTCGCCAACACATTGAAGACAGCTATGGTCCGCGGACAGCAAGATCAGAGGTCATAGAGCTGGGGCCGTTTATCAAAGAGAAAATAAAAGCCCTGCGGCCTAAATTTGCGCATCGCAAGTGCCGTTTGAGAACCTATGTGTCGCAGACCGCACCCGTTTATGTTCCCGCGGATGTTCTCGGAAAAGTGGTGGAAGGTCTGGTACGCAACGCGGTTGAAAATACGCCCGATGGCGGGAACATATCGGTCAAAACCCGCAAAGGAAAGATCGGTCCTGAATTTGAAGTCAAAGATAATGGCATCGGTATCAGCGATGAAAATTTGAGATTGATTTTCGAGAATTATTTTACCTCATATGATACCATGCAATACTCCACCCGACAGCCCTATGATTTTAAAGCCGGCGGCAAAGGCTTTGATTTGCTGCGCATGAAGATTTTTTCGGAAAGGTATAACTTCAACATTAAGATGACATCTCAGCCGTGTAATTTGGTGGATAAAAATGGGCATGAATGCCCGGGCAATGTGGCTGACTGCACGCCTATTGTTGATGCCCATAAATGTCATAATGAAGGCGGAACAACGGTGACGGTACAATTTTATCCGGCCGAGCGATTCAGTAGAAAAAGATCAGCTAGTAAAAGCAAAAAGTAAGATTACTGTGCGGACAGATGGTCATTTTGAAATCAACAGGATAAAGCTGGAAAAGCAATTCGTTTGTTAAATCGATCCTTTTGAGGTTACTTAATTTGTCTCATTAATTTTGATGCAATAATTTAATTGAAAAGGCCCAAGATATGAGTGAACAAGACAACTACCAAGATGGCCGGCAACTAACAGGAGAAGAGGCCGAGCAGTTTTTCAGGGATATTGAAATCGAGTTTTTGGTGCATGAGCTCAAAGACCCGATTGCCATCATCGAAACCGGTCTGCGGACGCTGCTCGAACGCCAGGATAAATTCGGCCCTCTATCCCCGCGCCAGGAAAAGACCTTAAAACGCACGCTGCGCAACTCGAAAAAAGCCCGTGAATTGCTCCATAATATGCTGGAGGTTGGTCGTGCCGAAGCCGGTTGTTTTCTGGGTGAGCGCTTCCGTCCGGCGCAATCCATTTTACAGGCCCTGGAAGATGCCCTGGAAACCACCGCCGGGGGAATATTTGAGAAATATGCCGGATATCAAAGCGAACCTGAAGCCCTTGAATATCTGAAATCCAGCGGCATTGTTTTAGATATTTCATCCCAGACCAGCGACCTGGAAATGTTTCAGGATGAAACCAAATTCCGCCAGATTGTGGGGAATCTGATGAAAAACGCGCTGCATCACCGCCAGCAGCGCGTCGAAGTTCGACTCGAAAAGGATGGTGATGACCTGGTGGTGGCAGTCATCGATGATGGGCCCGGTATTGAGCCGGAGCATCATGATATGGTATTTCAACGCTACGCGCAGGTTAAAGAATGCGCCATTGTGGCCCGCAAAGGCCATGGCCTGGGGCTGGCCGGGGCCAACATTATTTCCCGCTGTCTGGGAGGCAAGCTGACGCTGGAAAGCGAAAAAGGGCAGGGGGCTACGTTTCGTTTGGCGATACCTTTGAGCCTTGACAGTGATTAAGCTGCCAAGGGTAGGTTTAGTGAGTCAAGGGCCCTGATTTGATGGCGTTTGAATTTTAATGACATCCTCTAAGCAATTCGCCCTATCTTATATCCAAACAATCCGGATCATCAGGGCTGCAGGGCGAACTGACAATGCGCTGCAATCTTCCATTCAAAAAAGGCAGATAGTACATATAATTTGCCTGTTCTTCATAATATATCCACACAGGCCCGAAATCCTGTCTGCTTCCGATCTGAAAAGGAGGGCCGCATTTTTCGCGAACATCTCTATCCAAATCACCGATACCAACGACCCCACCTGAACACCGAAAAGACGACTGATCGGCCAGGCTGTTGAAATCAATCGAATATGAAGTCTGAGCAAAAACGGTTAGCAAAGCAAACATCAATGCAAAAAAAATTATATGGCGAATCATAATTATCTCCTTCAATTTGACCATTGCGTTTAAGCTATCATCGCTTGATATTGTTTGGCCCTAAGGGTCATACTTTGTGGCGGCCCAGTTGGCATTTTCACCCGGCAAAAAGCGGCCATCGTCAGGTACACCTACCTCGGTTTCGATCAGGGCATTCATTTTAGAGTTCATCGCCAGCAGCAGATCGCCATTTTTCTTCGGCTCAATGGCAAGATTTCGCATCTCATTAGGGTCCGATTTGAGATCGAAGAGCTCAACATCATTGAGCTCAAATATGCCTTTCAGGGTACGCGGCTGATTGTGCTGTTTAGGCGAAAAATAGCGCGTGTATTTATAGCGTCCGTCAAACACACTGCGAATCGCTCCCCGCTTGGTAAAATCGGGTTTGAAGCCCTGATCTACAAGCTTTGTCTTCTCTCCGCCGGCGTTAATGTAGGCCTGGATCTTTCTTAACAGATCGCTATCCAGATATCCAAACATATTAAAGCAATAAAGCGTCGCGTTGCGCACATCGTTGACGCCGGCTGAAGCCCCTTTTATCAAAAGCGGCGTCAGGTCTTTACCACGAAGATCCCGGGTGATGCTGGCACGTTTAGCTGAATCCACACCTGTCCAGCCGATCAATGTGGGAACAAGGTCGAGATGTGACGTCAGGGCCTTGCACTGCTGGCCATGGGTGTCCGGAAATCCCGGGTGAGCGATGATCAGCGGCACGTGGTTTTGCTCTTTGTAGGCTGTGGCGCCTTTTCCATGGGAGCCGTGAGCGCCGGCCAGTTCACCATGATCTGAGGTCAGCACAACGATGGTATTTTCAGCAAGCCCCAACAACTCCAGCTCATCAAGGATATTTTCAACCACCAGGTCGACATGGCGAATGCAGTTGAAATAGTAGTTAAGCAGCCGCTGCCAGCGGACATCCTCGTTGGGAAAGTTGCCCACCAGCGCACCGCGGGCCAACTGGTATTCCCGGTGAGCCGGCGGTCGCCCTTTCTTATCGAAAGGTTCGTGGCGGCTTGCGGGCAGCTGCACCTTCCATTGTTTTTCGTAAGGCGGTATTTTCGGTTCGCGGGCGATTGCCATCAAAGGCCTGGGTGTGTCCTGAATGTGCTGTCCGGGAGCATCGGTGTTGTAGAACATAACATCATGCGGGTTAACGAGATTGATGGCCATAAACCAGGGTTTTCCCTGCCGGGCCATGGGTTGACCGTGCAGCCGCAGCCAGCGGCGGTACTGGGCGCCGATATATTCGTCGTTGTAATAACCGCCATGGGTCATACCGATGACGTCACCAATGCCGACGTAATCCTTGAAACCATAGCTCTCGATAACCCGGGTCAGCTTTTCCTGGGGCAAAGACATCTCGTTGTGCGTGCCCAACTCCCCGGACAAATGCCACTTGCCCTTGTAGGCGGCATAATAGCCGGCTTTACCCAGCATGTCGCCCAGCGTTCCAAGCTTTGGATCGAGGCCGGTTGACCATGGAAAATCCAGATTGTCGAACAGTCGGGTATGCTGGATGTGCTGACCGGTGTAGATGACCGAGCGCGATGAGGTACAAACCGCCGAACTTATTTGGTGCTTGGTAAACATCAGCCCTTTGCTCCGCAGCCGCTCGTGACCCGGCAGGGCATAGCCGGGCGGGTATTCTGCCGGATTGATGTAACGTTCCTGATCGGTGAGGATGAACAGGATGTTGTAGAGCCCTTTAGCGGGCGAATGGGCTTGTAAAGGTTTTTTTGCCAGCGTCTCGGAGGCAAAGGCGCTGGTTCCCCAGGGCGCCATGCCCATGCCAACAGCTCCAGCAGCCGATGCTGTTAAGAACTGGCGGCGCGTCAGATTCGGTCGATCATCCGTGGCCATTTGTATCCCCTTGTGATGGTCTCTGCGTTTGAAACCCGTCTGCGATTCTGGCAAAAGAGCGTCAATTTTGTCGATACGGTGTGCATTGCCCCATCATTTCTAGTAAATTTTTGAAATATACTCAATTTTTAGCGCTTTTCCTGATCTTTTTGACTGCTTACGGCTTTGATTTAGCAGATACATACATTCCTACCAGCCAGGCAATCACGACGACCAGATAAAGCTGACCAACAACCGCCTCTAGCACTGAAAGGGCTTTGGCCACATCGCTGACCGGTGTGACGTCACCATAACCCAGGGTGGTTATGGTTACAAAGCTGTAATATTGAAAAAGCAATACATAGCCTTCCGGTCGTTTCAGATCGATATTAAAAGATGCCGGATCGATTAATTCCAGCAACGTATAGGCAAAAGCCCACGTGAGTGCCGCCATGAGGTACAACAGAATGGCCGCATAGATGACTTCCCGGTTGACTTCAGTAGTTTTGAATATGAAGCCCGCGATGCTGGTGATCACCACGGCACCAAAAAGGATGCCGGCCAGCATACTGATGCCGGCAATCCAATGGCTGGGATGAAAATATTGCAGCCACAGCAGCGCCACCATGACAATCGCCAGCACCAGCCCAATGATGACATGACTTTTTTTATCGCTGACAGTGTAGACCATGGAAATGACAATCGCTGTGAGGAAAACATCGATAAAAATCCTCATGGCGACAAACCGCTGTATAATCGGTACCAGTACTAGCAATCCCAGGATCAGGCACAGCAGGATCAAAAACCGATGCTTGGAATGCGATATTCTATCGATGGGGCCCCTGGTTATAGTCATAGGCTTTAGGCCCTTAGAACAGCATTTTTCAGAAACTGGGTGGTTTCAGCTATCAGTTACTAATGTTCAGAGGTTCTGGGTTCAGGGGTTCAAAGGTTTCGTCCCCGACTCGACCGACCTCGTCACAATAGGGCAGATATTCTCTGTCCTTCGATCGCAGTTGCCTTTTTATGCAGTTATTTAACCTCTGAACCTATGAACGCTGAACCTTTGAACGAGGCGACCGATACCCGTCTGCGAGTACGAAGCCGCTATGGCGCACAGAAGGCTCGAAACCTGACACCTATTTCAGGGTTAGGCCTTTTCCGGTGATTTCACCTTGTAAAAGATACAATACAGCACCGGCACCACGAACATGGTCAGCATGGTCCCGAAGGTCAGCCCAAACATAATGGTGTAAGCCATGGCCGCCCAGAACACATCGGGCGCCAGGGTGATCAGCGCCAGCACGGTGGTAGCCGCCGCCAGGCACACCGGTCGCAGACGGGTGACGCCGGATCTGACGATGGCTTCATAACGGGTCTTGCCGGCGTCAATTTCCTCCTGCACCGTATCAAGCAGCACGATGGCATTTTTGATCATCATACCCGACAAGCTCATGGCCCCTAGCGTTGCCAGAAACCCGAAGGCCTCGCCGCTGACCAGCAGACCGGTGGTGACCCCGATGATCGCAAACGGAATGGTACAAATAATAATCAGCGGTGGACGGAAGGCATTGTAGAGCGCAACCATGACAAACAACATGATGATAAGCGCCGGCAGGATACCGGGCTGCAGCGATGATTGATTGTCGAGCTGGCTTTCGTCTTCACCGTCCATGAAGATGTCGTAGCCAGGCGGCAAGCTGTCCATCAGCTTTTTGAATTCGGGCCAGACGTGCTTTTTTAAATCCGGATAGGTCGACCACCAGGCCGGGGTGCCCTGAATGGTGACCGTCCGGCGCCGATCCCAGCGATTGATGAACGGCTCCTCATATTCAGTCTGGATATTCTGGGTAACCTGGGCCAGCGGCACGGTCTGGGCCGAGAAGGTTGGTTTGACCTGCAGCACGTCGAGATTGTCCGTAGCCGCATAGCGTTCTTCGGGCGGGTGCCGCAGTAAGATGGGGTAGAGGTCATCGCCTTCGCGGTACAATCCCACCTGCTGGCCGTCGTAGGCCTTGCGGGTGGCCCGGCCAATGTCTTCGCGGCTGACCTGGGCCCAGCGCCCACGGGGCTGGTCGTAGACCGGCACGATTTTTTCCCGGCGGTTCATCAATGAGGTCTTGATTTCCTTGGCCCGGGGTTCTTTTCGCAATATGGCCTTTCCTTTTTCCCCGATCTCGCGCAAGAAGGCAACATCGGCTTCGGCCGGCCCGGTGATCTGCCATTCGAATTTCCAGGTATCGCTGGGGCCGACCCCGTATTTTCGCACCCGGGTGGTAATGTCGGGATAGTTTTCCTTGACCCAGGGCTCAAACTCGGCAATCAACTGATCGATATCCTTATAGCTTTTGGTATTTACGATCATTTCGACATAGTTCTGATAATAGGGCAGTTCCGGGTCCACCGGCAGATACAGACGCGGCGGCCCCTTGCCGAAAAATGAGCTGACCGTCGTCACCAGCTCATTGTTCATCAGCTGCTCTTCGGCCGCTTTGACCCGTTCGGCAACCGTCTGGATGCGGGTGCCCTCGTCAAACCAGAAGTCCACCATAATCTGGTTGCGTGAGGCATAGGGGAAAAACATCTGTTTGACATAACCGAAGCTATAGATGGCGCCGATCAGTAAAGCCACCATAACCCCCATGAAAATCCAGCGAAAGCGGATGGCGGTCTCCAGCAGCCCCTTGTAGCCGTTGAAGAATTTGGTGTCAAAGGGGTCTTTTTGCTCCTCGCCCTCGGTGGTCTTGACGTCGGGCAGCATACTCAGGCACATCAGCGGCGTCTGCACAAGGGCCAGCACCCAGCTAAGTGACAACGAAAGGCCCACCACCACAAACAGGGAGCGGCAGTACTCGCCCGCATCCGCTCGTGAGGCAAAAATGGGGTAAAAGGCCATCACCGCAATGATGGTGGCGCCCAGCAGTGCCATGGACGGCTTGCTGCCCGCCTCGATGGCGGCCTTGACCCGTTCCATCCCAGAATTAATTTTCACCTGAATGCCGTCGGCTACCACAATGGAGTTGTCCACCATCATCCCCATGGCAATGATCAGCGCCCCCAGGGTCATGCGTTGAAAGGGGTAGCCGAATATGGTCATGCCCACGAAGGTGCCCAGGATGGTCAATATCAGGCCGCTGCCGATGATCAGGCCCATGCGCCAGCCCATGGGCACAGTTAAGACAATCAGGACGATCGCCACCGAGCCGGCCAGGTTGGTAAAAAAGCTCCTGATGGACTCGGTAACCAGCTCGGACTGCCAGGCGACCTTGGTGATTTCAAGCCCCACCGGCATGTGCGGCAGGATTTCCTCGATGCGCTTTTCCAACCGCCGGCCCACGTCCACAACATTGACGTCCTCACGGGCCGCAATCTGGATACCCACCGCCGGCCGTCCGTCCGTGCGCATCATTGACTGGGGCGGTTCCAGGTAGCCGGCTGAGACGGTGGCAATATCGTTGATGCGGATCAGCTCTACTTCGGGGCGCACGCCTCCAACGCCAGTGGGACGTCCGGTCTGGGAGACCTGCCGGTCGGTCGTATCAGGGGCAGCAATTCGATCGACCTGGCTCTGCAACCGGGGGTGCAAGAAGAGCTCGCCGATATCTTGCGGGGCTTTGAACTCACCAGTGGGGGCCACCCGAAACCGCAGATCCTGGACGTCAATGGAGCCCGCATCCACCACCATGTTTTGCCGACCCAGCGTTTCGATGAAATTCTCGGCGGTCAGTCCTCTGTTGGCCATTTGCTGATCGGACACATCAATGTAGATGACCTTGTCCTGCACGCCCCAGAGCTCGACCCGTGATACCCCCTCCACCAGGTCCAGTTCCTTTTTGATGTCATCGGCCCATTCTTCGAGCTCGGCATAGCTGAAACCGTCACCGGTAATGGCCAAAACAAAACCATAAACAAAGTTGAAATCATCCGAAATGTCCGGCTTGCCGGCCCCGGGGGGCAAATCGGGCAATTTATCGCGAATTTTCTTACGCATCTCATCCCAGATTTGGGGAAGGGTGTCCATCCAGATATGCTGCTCGATGTCTACCTTGATGATGGACACACCCGGTCGTGAAAACGAGTACAAATGTTCGACATCGGGAATTTCCTTGATGGCCTTTTCGATGACGTCGGTCACTTCCAGTTCCACCTCGTAGGCACTGGCACCCGGATATTGGGTCACCACAATGGCCTTTTTGATGGTAAAGACCGGGTCTTCCAGCTGGCCCAGTACAAAATAAGCTCCAATGCCGCCAAAGAGCACGATCGCAATAAATAAATAGCTGACGGCCTTGTTCTTAATGGCGTATTCCGTAATGCTCATGTATCCTCCTTGGTTACCTGGCAGCAACCATTCTAATCATTTCTAATCATTCAAAGGTCACTCTCGGCGCCGCGTCGGCTCAGCAAATTTGACTTTTTGCCCCTCTCGCAGCGTATGGGCACCGGCCGTGGCCACCCACATGCCTTCCTGCAGGCCTTTGGTCAATTGGCCTTCGGCTACCAGCTTGCCTCTGACCACTTCGTGCGCCTTGACAATCATGGTGGCTTCATCAATCACCCAGACCTTGTGCGTCTTACCGTCGGCGGTAAAAAATGAGGTCAGCGGCAATAGAAATTCAGGCTCGGTAGTTTCCGCCTGTCCAGCATTGGGATCACCGGTGGCGGTCCCGGCCATCCCCGGCAGGATGGCAATGTCTTCGGGTTGATCGAATATCAGCGTCACCGGAAAGGTTCGGGTGCCGGCTGAGGCCTCGGTGCCGATTTCCTTGATGCGGGCTGCAATCTCGCGATCCGGGAAAGCATCGAAGACAATGGTAACATCCTCGACGTTATAAGCGTTGGCAATCAAAGTTTCAGGCACATCCACGGTGAACTCGATGCGCGAAATATCCAGCAGGCGCAGGACGTTTTCCTTGGCCCGCACACGCTGGCCGGCCTCTTTATAGGTCCAGGAAACCGTGCCGTCAAAAGGCGCTTTAATATGGGCGTCTTCCAGGGCTTTGCGCTTGATGCGCACCGCCGCGCGGGACTGCTCCAGCCGGGCCTCGGCGTCGTCCAGAGACTGCCTGGACACCGCATTGGATTTAAGGGCCTCGGCAATGCGGTCGCGATAGGCCACGTTGCGGTCACGCTCGGCGACAACGGCTGCGATTTCATTTCTGAAGTCACGCAGATCCAGCCGTGCCAGAAGCTGCCCTTTTTTGACATTGTCGCCCTTATTGACGGGCCGCTCTTTAATCGTGCCAGAGACCTCAAAACCCAGGTTGAGCTCGGTGGTGGCTTCAGCGCGGCCGGGAAATCTGTTCCCGCCGAAACCGGCAATACTTTCTAGTTTGATGGCTTTAACGGGCCGAATGATTTCCGGCTTGGTTTTTTCTTCGCACCCCATCAGGGTCCAGTATGCTAAGAACAGCATAGTCAATAAAACAAGCACTCGCTTCATGGTATACCTGCCTTTGTTGATAATAAATGAAATCGCATCTAAGTAGGTTATGGTTCAAAAACGCAAAATCAATAGTATTTTGAACACTTTAAACTGACTGTGCCAAGTTCAGGGTCTCAAAATATAGGCTCGCCTTGCATGGCAGCATTTTGGATTTCGCCTTGCAGCGTCGGCGGATCCGGCTCCCAGCCGCCCCCTAATGCCCGGTAGATCAAGATCAGATCCTGGGTCACGAGACCCACGCTCTCCACATGTCGATCCGCCTGCTCAGCCAGTGAGCGCTCCATGTCAAGCACGTTCTGAAAGTCAGTCAAACCGGTTTTGTATTGCACACTGACCAGTTTGACCGATTTTTCGGCTGCCACCACCGATCGATATAGCATATCCCGGCGCTGGAGTTCCTCAGTGTAGGCGACCGCCGCATTTTCCACATCCTCAAGTGCCTTGAGCACAGTGTTCTCATAGCTGGCCAAAACCTTCTCGGTGCGTGCGTCTTCGGCCTTGATCCGGTTGCGGACGCGACCGCCGTCAAAGATATTCCAGCTCAGGGTGGGGCCGAAAGAGTACGACTTGCGGCTGCCGTCGATGAGATCGTTGCGAATCCCCAGGTAGCCGAAATCGCCTAAGAGGAAAAACGTCGGATACAGATCGGCCGTGGCAATCCCGATGCGCTCGGTCTGGGCCGCCAGGCGCCGTTCGGCCGCGCGGATGTCCGGGCGCTGGCGCATTGCGTCCGCCGGTGCGCCCATCAACACTTCGGGCGGCGGCTGCGGGATGGGCTTCTGCGGTGTGAGCTCGGCGTAAAGCGCACCCGGAAATGTTCCGATCAGCACCCCCAGCCGGTGAATGGCCTGGGCAGCCAGTTGCCGCAATGCCGGGATGCGGCTTTCGGTGCGTGCCAGGTTGAGCTCGGCCTGGCGCACGTCGAGCTCGGAAGTCAGCTCGGCCTTGAAGCGCGCCTTGGTGATTCCCAGGGTGCCCCGCTGGGTTTCGACATTAAACTGGGTTACCTTAATTCGCTCCTGTAAGGTGCGCAGCTCCACGTAGTTGGACGCAATTTCGGCGTAAAGGATCACCAGAGCATCGCGATAATCTTCTATCGAGGCCTCGAAGTTGGCGTTGGCCGAGGCAATCGAGCGTGAAACCCGGCCCCAGAAATCGATCTCCCAGTTGGCATTGAAGTTGCCGCCGCGGATCGTATCCGAAGCGCTGTCCGGATTCCCGTCTTTGTCCACGCCGACCGTGAAGAAGTCTTCGCTGTTGCGTTGGCGGGTCACTTCAGCGTCAGCGTTGACATCCGGCCAGCGTTCCCCGGTGGCAATGCCGCGTATGGCCCGGGCTTCTTTGATACGGGCAAAAGCCTCCTTCAGGTCCAGGTTGCCGTCTACAGCCCGTTCCATCAGGCTGTTGAGAATCGGGTCATTGAGGGTTTGCCACCAGGTAGCCAGGGGCGCTTCCCCGGCAGCCAGACCGTCTGTCAGACGGATTTGCCAGTAATCCGGCACCTGGTATTCCGGTTTTGTGTAGTCCGGCCCGACGGCGCAGCTTTGCAGCAGACCGATGGACAGCATGACAAACATCAGAAAGAACAATGATCTGAGCCGGCGATGCCGCTGTTGAGATTTCGGGGTATGCAGGCTTTGCATAAGGTTCTCCATGTTTTAATTGGGTTGTTGGGTGTTCATCGGATGTGACTCTGTTTTAATTACGCAAAAAAACAGATTTCCTCCGTTGAAATCGGATTACAGATTTTATTAAATAGTCGAATATAATTAGGATTTCAAGCCTTAAAAAAGTGCGAATGATATTGAACGCAAATGGATTGGTAAAACGTTAATACACCCCCAACAACAGCCAGACGAGCCCAAACAGAGCCATTAGAAAAAGCCTAATTCTCTTTTCATTGCAGCTTTTTAATCTCCTGCTGTTCTTTTTCAAGCCCGCTGATATATAAAATGGCTGCTCCGGCTTCGGGAATCCCGGCGGTCATTTCAAAGAAGGTGCGGATCACATCCTGGCGAGCGAGGATGCCGACCACTTTTTTACCGCGCAGAACCGGCAAGCTAAGGACCAGCTGCTCACTGCCGGCAAATTTGGCCACAGCCGTCATGATGGGCGCAGTTTCGGTGACCGTGAGGGTATGCGCTTCGGGCTCCAGATAATCGTCTATATGGATCGGTTGGGGCACTTCGTGATAGACGCCGTCCACCAGGCCGACCATGCAGCCCTGCTGAGAAAACATGCCGACGAAATTCTCGTCGGCGTCGACCACCGGGGCGGCTACAATGCTTTTTTGCAATAGCTTTTTAGCCGCATTGTGAACCGTCGTGCCCAGGGTGAAGGTCACCGGTTCTTCGGTCATAATATCTTTTACCCGCGGCACTTTGCGCATCAAATTTTGCGATCCGGTGGTAACCGCATGTTGCATTTCAGGCGGCTTATTTTTGCTTTTTTTTCTTTTGAACATTGTTTCTCTCCATCATTGCCCGGCAGATTCCGCTGCCGGCCAGAGTTGAAAATAATTTTTAGAATCTGGTTTCAGGTGTCATTCTCTATAGTTCCGCCGCTGGCGGTTCAGGTGTCCCGGCTTCGCTCAAGCTAGCTACGCCGCGGCAAGCAGGTGTCAGGTTTCAGGGAAGATTTGGAGTACTGACACCTAACTTATCCG
Source organism: Desulfobacterales bacterium (assembly GCA_030066985.1). Taxonomy (NCBI): domain Bacteria; kingdom Pseudomonadati; phylum Thermodesulfobacteriota; class Desulfobacteria; order Desulfobacterales; species Desulfobacterales bacterium. The sequence goes on along the minus strand of JASJAN010000028.1, from coordinate 2,366 downwards.
GATTCATGACAGGAATCGATTGCCCCGCATGATTGACAAGGCGATTCTGCCGCTTTGCGGGCGGCTTGGGGTTCACAATGACAATTTACTACGGATTTGTGTCTTTTCAAGCGAATTCCTAATGTCACGCTGAAAGCGAAAAACAAGATAACAACAAATGTGATCAAAAATTCAACCAAATCTATTCCCTTTTAGATAAAATGTTTTTTCTGCGTACTCTGCGTCTCTGCGGTGAGCAAAATCAATTAGGTCCCAAAATCATCAAAGTTGATATTTTCGCGCTCGACCCCCAGATTGTCCAGCATGTCCATGATCGATTGACTCATTACCGGGGGCCCGCACATATAGTACTCGATATCTTCCGGCGCCGGATGTTCTTCCAGGTAACTGTCGTGTAGTACCTGATGAACATAGCCGGTGAGTCCGTCCCAGTTGTCTTCAGGCGCCGGACGTGACAGGGCCAGCTTAAATGAAAAGTTCTCGTGCTCTTCGGCCAGCTGTGCGAATTCATCCAGATAGAAGCATTCGCCCAGGTTGCGGGCATTGTACCAATAGGATATTTTGCGCTGGCTGTCCTGGCCTTTGAGCAGTTCAAAAATATGGCTGCGCAAAGGCGCCATACCTGCTCCGCGGCCGATGTAGACCATTTCAGCTTCGGTTTCGTTGATAAAAAACTCCCCGTAAGGCCCGGATATGTTCACCTCATCGCCGGGTTTGAGGTTGAAAATGTAGGATGAGGCAATTCCTGTCGGTATCCCTTGTGCGGGCGGCAGCGCCACCCGAACGTTGAGCATGATGACGCCCTTTTCCCCCGGCCAGCTGGCCATTGAATATGCCCGGGTGATGGGTTCGGTGATCTTGGAGGTCAGCTCCCACAGATTGCGCTTGTCCCATTCCGGCCGAAACTGTTCCGGGATATCGAATTCCTTGTAACTGAGCTCATGGGGCGGGACGTCGATCTGGATATAGCCGCCGGCCTTGAAGTCGACCTCTTCGCCTTCGGGCAGCTCCAGAATAAGCTCTTTGATAAAGTCGGCCACGCTGTCGTTGGATTTGACTTTGCAGACCCATTTCTTGGTCTCAAACACCTCGGGCGGTACTTCAACGTCCATGTCCTGCTTGACCGCCACCTGACAGGCCAACCGATCCCCCTCGCGGGCCTCTCGTTTGGTAATGTGCGCCAGTTCGGTGGGCAGGATGTCGCCGCCCCCCTCGTGCACCTTTACCAGACACTGACCGCAGGTGCCGCCGCCGCCGCAGGCCGACGGGACAAATATACCCTGATCCGCCAGACTTCCCAGTAGTTTACCGCCGGGCTGGGCAACCAGCTCCTTCTCTTTGTTGATCACCATCTTAATATCGCCGCTGGGCACCAGTTTTGCCTTGGCGAACATAATCAAACTGACCAGCATCAAAACGATGAGGGTGAACAATCCCACCGCAATAAATAGCTCGTTCATATCCCAATCTCCATCTTTCTTTTTAGTTCTGACTTTGTAAAAATTTTGGTCATATTTCCTGCAATTCCTTTAGTGCGCGTGTCCGGGTTAATGGGTTTCGGTTGCTAACGAATGAGGCATCATCTGAATCCTTAACCTTGAACCCTGAACCCTGAACCCTGAACCTTTCAAAGCTTGATGCCCGAAAAGGCCATGAATGCCATTGCCATCAGGCCCGAGATCGTAAACGTCAGTGCCAGCCCCCGCATACCGGCCGGCGGGTTGCCGTAGGCCAGCTTTTCCCGGATGCCGGCCAGACAGACCAGCGCCAGCGCCCAGCCGGTTCCGGCACCCATGCCGTATACAATACTTTCCGCAAAATTATAATCACGCTCGACCATAAACAGCGATCCGCCCAAAATGGCGCAGTTAACGGTGATCAAGGGCAGAAAAATACCCAAGGCGTTATACAGGGCGGGCATAAATCGATCCAGCACCATCTCCAGGATTTGCACCATGCCCGCAATAACGCCGATATAGGTCAGCAGACCCAGGAAGCTTAAATCCAGATGCTCTAAACCGGCCCAGGACAAGGCGCCGGATTTTAGCAGAAACTGAAAAAGGATATTGTTGATCGGCACTGTGATCGTTTGAATCAAAATCACCGCCACGCCCAATCCGATGGCAGTCTTGACACTTTTGGATACAGCCAGAAAGGTGCACATACCCAGAAAAAATGCCAGCGCCATGTTTTCGATGAAAACGGATTTTATAAAAAGACTCAGATAATGTTCCATAGGACTAGTCCTCTTCGTTTTGCTCGGGTTTCCAGGTTCTGATGGCCCAGATCAGAAAGGCGATCAGAAAAAAAGCGCTCGGCGGCAGCACCATCAGGCCGTTATTGACGTACCAGCCGCCCTGGTTAAC
>JASJAN010000027.1 GCA_030066985.1 Desulfobacterales bacterium | reverse complement strand
AGAAGAGGAAGGGGGGATTGACATGAACGGTTATATTTTGATTGCCGGGGTGTTTGCGCTGGCCACCGTTATCGGACATTTCGCGGTGGGCAGCAAGCAATTTCTTAAACCGATGCTGGCGGCGACATTTGATCCAATCTCCCAAAAAGTAATGCATTGCGTCTTCCATTATGTATCTGCCTATTTGATCCTGTCGACAGCAGCATTGCTCATTATCGGTTCGGGCATCTGGACGGGTGATGGATCGGCAGCAGTCGTTATTTTCATCGTGCTCAATTATGTCGCCTTTGCCATCTGGCAAATCATGCTGGCCGTCAAATCGGATATTCCCAATGGCGTTTTCAAATTGTTCCAATGGTTTTTTTTTGTCTTAATCGCGCTTTTTGCACTTATTGGAGCGGTGGCGACCTGAGCGTTAGTCGCCTGCCGCAGTTGCCAGCTTGATGTGAAGCAATTGAAGTTCAGCTTTGGTGATATTTTCAATGGTGATCTTTTGGGTTTCATTGGTGCTGAAAGCTTCTCCAGAACTCAGCTCTTTCTTGCCAGAGGCGGTGTTGATAATAGCACGGCCGCTTAAAACGAGCAGGTGACAAATCGCGCCGGGATCGACCGGCAATTCAAGTGAGGCCCCGCGATCAACCGTCAATTCAGCCACCATGTATCGTTCCTGCTGCTCCAGCAGTTTAAATACGCCCCACGGGTGATTGACGCTGCGATGGCGCTGATATTCATCTCGCTCCTGGTCTTTTAAGCGAGCGACAAAGGATTTCACCTCCCGGCTGTTTTCAAGATCGGAAACAAAAACCGAATCGGACGTCTCCACCACAGCCATATCTTGCAAGTGATTGGCAGCGATCAGGCGGTTGTGGCTGAGAATCAAACTGTTGCGGGTATTTTGCACCATGACATCCCCGTCGATGACATTGTTATCGGCATCTTTTTCCAGAAAATCATACAGAGATTTCCAGGAACCAATATCACTCCAGCCAAAATCAGAAGGCAGCACAACACCTTTGGCCGTCTTTTCCATTATGGCATAATCAATGGAGATATCTGCCAGCTGATCATACGCTTTTTGGGGGATGGTTTTATCAACCGCAAAAATCGCTTGCATCTGCTCAAGCAGTTCGGGTTGATGGGTTTTAAACTCAGCCAGAATAATTGAAGCTCTGAAAGCGAACATGCCGCTGTTCCAGAAAAATTTGCCGGTCTTGATGTATTTTTTGGCAGTGGCGAGATCGGGTTTCTCAACAAATCGTTTGAGCACATAGGCGCCGTGGGATGCCTTTTCCCCTCCCTCGACATAGCCATATCCGGTTTCAGGATAATGGGGCTGAATGCCAAACGTAACGATAAACCCATCACCAGCCAGTGCAATGGCAGCTTTTAGCCGGTCATGGAATGCATCTTGATTTTGAATGACATGATCGGCTGGAAAGATACATAAAACCGCATCTTCTTCAGTTGCCAAAATATGCAGCAACGCCAGCAAGATCGCCGGGGCCGTATTGCGGCCGCTGGGCTCGCCGATCAGTTTGTTTCCGGATTTGAGCCCCAGCTTCTCGATTTGCTGAGCCGTGTGATAAAAATGTCGCTGCCCACAGACGACTCTGACATGTTCGGTGTCGAGCAGCGGTGGCAGGCGCCTGATGGTGTTTTGCAGCAATGAATCTTCACCGACAAACTTCACCAGCTGTTTGGGGTATAGTTCCCGGGAGATGGGCCATAGCCGCGTGCCGGTGCCGCCGGCCAGCAAAACTGGATACACAGGAAGGTCATTGTCTGTCATTGTTTCCTCTATCTTTGAATTATAAGGTGTGATCACCGTTGGATAATCAAACAAAAAAGCATCTACAATGTAATAATACCTTAAGTCTCTCGCAAAGGCGCAAAGACGCCAAGAGTTCTTAATTGTTTAGATCCTTTTTCTTTGCGAGCTCTGCCGCTTTGCGTGAGTATTATTTAAGGAGACATCACTGGCGCTTATTGAACCAGCCCGCGCGGTAGTTATTGGGTCTGGGTTCGGTTTTGGCTGCCATACACAGGGTTTCGACAGCATTGTACCCCAGCAATTCATTGACTTCCCGCTCCAATGCGCTTCCGGCCCTTATCTTCATCGAGTTGGGCAGCGCGATAATGGCGTCGGAGTTGTCGGTGTTGCGTAAATGCAGGTAGGCCTTACAGTTGCCCGCGTGCTTGGTAAAAATGTCATGCAGTTTGATAAGTGCTTCGCGATCGGTGCGCGCAATTTCCAGGTTAAAATGGACGCTGGCGGTCCATGTTTCTTCTGCTTTTTCCATGGCCACTACTTTTTCAGCCAGTATTTTTACGGCTTGCTCATCCTTTTGAATCTGTCCCTGAATAAAGATGGCATTGTCCTCAACCAGCAGATCACTGATGCGGGTGTACACGCGTGAAAAAATCGTGGCCTCTACTGCCCCATGCAGGTCTTCAATGGTGACAAAGGCCATCAAATCACCTCTTTTGGTTTTGATAATCTTGATGCTGCGAATCAGTCCGCCAATTCGAACCGCGTTGCCGTTTTTTAATTCCTTGATCGAAATCGCATTGGCATTGGTAAATTTATCGAGCAAATCTGAATAGTGCTTTAACGGATGTCCGCTGACGTAAAACCCGAGGGATTCCTTTTCAAATGCCAGACGCTGATTTTCCGACCACTCTTCAATATCGGGCAGACCCGGTGCATTGATGACCTGCGGATTGACGGCACCGTCAAACAGCCCGATCTGTGGATCCAGCCGCTCCTTTTGCACCCGCTGACCATAATCCAGAGCATCCTCCAAAGCCGCCATCATTTGCGAGCGGTTGGCACCGGTGGAATCAAAAGCGCCGCATTTGATCAAGGACTCGATGACACGTTTGTTTACTTTTTTTAAGTCCACCCGCTCACAAAAATCAAAAAGCGACGCGAAGGCCCCTTCTTCACGGGATTCGATGATTGCCTCGATGGCGGCTTCACCCACATTCTTGACCGCCACCAGACCGAAGCGAATTTTATCGTTATCGACGGTAAAAGCCTTCTGACTGTAATTGATATCCGGCGGCAATACGGTAATATCGTGATTGCGGCACTCGACAATATATTTGACCACACCATCAGTGGAATGCATCTCACTGGTCAGCAGGGAGGCCATGAATTCCACCGGATAATGCGTTTTAAGATAGGCCGTTTGATAGGCAATCAGCGCATAGGCGGCACTGTGCGATTTGTTAAATCCATACCCGCCAAATTTTTCCATCAAACTAAATATCGGCGCCGCTTGCTCGGCGGCAATCTTGTTATCGCTAGCGCCATTTACAAAGCGTTCGCGGTGCTCGGCCATGATTTCCGGGATTTTCTTTCCCATTGCCTTGCGCAAATCATCGGCTTCGGCCATGGAATAATTGGCAAGATCATTTGCAATTTTCATGACCTGCTCCTGATAGACGATCACACCGTAAGTTTCTTGTAAGATCGGTTCCAACTGCGACAACAAATATTCCACTTTCTTGCGGCCGTGTTTGCGGGCAACATAGTCATCTATCATACCGCTTTCCATCGGGCCCGGTCGGTAAAGCGCCACCAGTGCGATGACATCGTCAAATGTTTCGGGTCTCAAGCGAACCAGCAAATCCTTCATGCCCGAGCTCTCAAGCTGAAATACGCCAGTGGTATCACCGGCTGAAAGCAGGCGATAGGTATCGGCATCGGTTAATTCAATTTGCTCTAAATCCGGCGGCGTACGACCCTGACTGGCGATCAGCGCAACGGTGTTGGCGATCACCGTCAGGTTTCGCAGACCCAAAAAATCAAACTTTACCAGTCCGATTTTTTCAACAATCTTCATGTCGTACTGGGTCACCACTTCACCCTTTTTCCCGCGATAAAGCGGCATGTAATTGACTAGCGGCTGATCGGCAATCACAACGCCGGCCGCATGGGTCGATGCATGTCGCGGGAGCCCCTCAAGCACGCGACAGATATTGATGAGCTCATCGATTTCAGGCTTCTGGCGCGCCAATTCAAGCAAACGCGGCTCGCGTTCAAGGGCCTCGTCTAGACTAATATTTAGGATATCGGGCACCATTTTAGCGATGGCATCCACCTCAGCCAGAGGGATGTTCAGTGCCCGCCCAACATCCCGAATAACGGCGCGGGTTTTCAGTTTACCGAAGGTAATGATCTGGGCAACATAATCCCCGCCGCCATATTTGCCGACAACATATCGATACACATCTTCTCTGCCATCGATGCAGAAATCGACATCAATATCGGGCATGCTTTTGCGCGCCGGGTTTAAAAAGCGCTCAAATATCAGACCGTGGGCGATGGGGTCCAGGTCGGTAATTCCCAGGCTATAGGCAACCAAACTGCCGGCGGCCGAGCCCCGACCAGGACCTACCGGTATGTTGTTTTCTTTGGCATGACGAATAAAATCAGCCACGATTAAAAAATATCCCGAAAATCCCATATCCTGGATGACCGACATTTCATATGCCAGCCGCTCGATATAGATCTTCTCATCAATCTGAGGGTTCTTTTCTTTGAGGCGTTGCATGCGCAGTTCAAAGCCCTGCTGAACCTGTTGGGTAAACAGCGTGTCACTGTCTTTGCCCGATGCATCCGCAAACCGTGGGAAATGGTAGGTTTTAAAATCAAAGCCGATGTTACAGCGTGCAGCAATATCGACGGTATTGCTCAGCGCCCCCGGATAATCTTTGAAGGCCGCATGCATTTCAGCCTTTGATTTGAAATAAAGCTGATCAGTGCGAAACTTGAAACGTTCGTTATCTTCAACCGTTTTGCCGGTTTGAATACATAGCAAAACATCATGGGCTCTGACGTCTGTTTTATCAAGGTAATGGCAATCATTGCTGGCCACCAGGGGAATCGACAGACGCTGGCCAATATCCAGCAGTGTTTTATTGACCAGGTCCTGCTCGATGATGCCGTTGTTTTGCACTTCCAGATAAAAATTGTTCTCCCCAAAAATGCGAAGATATTCACGAGCCGCTTTTTCAGCCTGATCAATGTTTCCCTGCTTGATTCGACGTGGGATCTCACCATGCAAGCAAGCCGTCAGTCCGATCAAGCCCCGACTGCATTCTTTGAGGATCTGCTTATCAATACGCGGTCTGTAATAGAATCCATCAAGTTGCGCTGTGGTCGCCAATTTACACAGGTTGCGATAGCCCTCTTCATCCTTGGCCAATAAAATTAGATGTGACAAATCTTTGTTGTCCAGCGGTGTTTTATCAAAACGCGTTCTGGGAGCCACATAGATCTCACAGCCGATAATCGGCTTTATGCCTGCCGCGCTGGCCTTTTGAAAAAATTCAACGGCACCGAACATGGTGCCATGATCGGTGACACTGACCGCTTGCATCTCAAATTCGGCCGCACGCCGCAAAAGGTCATCAATACGAATGGCACCGTCCAACAGGCTGTACTGGGTATGGACATGCAGATGAACAAAATCGGGTATGGTCTCAGTCATGAAGGTCTCGTTTCAAGATTGATTGTGGATTGAAAACTCAAGCTCAACATAGATCAAAATATTGTGAGGGCGAATGGGCAAGACGTTCTTATATATATCACAGTTGAAATTTTTTTGCGACGCTCTATTTAGTTCAAATTCAGCTCTTTCTCTGTCTGAATCGAAATGAATTGCTATCAGATGGTAATGCGCATAAGTTACTGAAAGGTCATGTTATTTTTTGAAGGCGATATGCAGAAGATGTACCCCAAAATATTACAATGCCCCGATATTTGGGATAACCGGCACTCCTGTTTTCGAGCTCGTATAGAAAGTCAGTTGCATCCCAAATATCGGGGCACCGGCACCTTAAAATTCATATCGCCAGGAAAAAATGACATGACCGAATCAAATTTAGGATGCCATTGCAGGTCCGGCATCAAGGTTCTAATCTAGCGAGTAGTTGGGCGCCTCCTTGGTTATGATCACATCGTGAACATGACTTTCACGCATTCCCGCTGCGCTGACTTTGACAAACCGGGCTTTTTCGCGCAGCTCATCAAGCGTACGGCAGCCAACATAGCCCATGCCCGCCTTTAATCCACCCACCAGTTGAAAAATGGTGGCCGACAGTGACCCCCGATACGGTACGCGGCCGACAATACCTTCCGGGACCAGCTTATCATCTTCCTCTTTTTCAGATTGGTAATAGCGATCCTTGCTCCCTTTTTTCATGGCTTCAATGGAGCCCATGCCGCGGTAGACTTTATAGCTGCGCCCCTGAAAAAAGATTTGCTCCCCTGGGGTTTCCTCCGTACCGGCAAAAAGGCCACCGATCATTATCGCATGCGCACCAGCGCCAATTGCCTTGGTAATATCACCGGAAAAACGGATACCGCCATCAGCAATCAAGGGCACGCCGCTTTTGGCGCCTATGGCCCGACAATTCTGAATGGCGGTGAATTGGGGCACACCGATACCGGCCACGATTCGTGTTGTGCAGATCGAACCCGGGCCGATACCGATCTTGACACCATCTACCCCTGCTTTGATCAAATCCTCTGCGCCTTTGCCCGTACCCACATTTCCGGCAATCAGTTCGATGTCTGGATGGTTGCTTTTGATTGTTTTAACGGCGCCCAGCACATTTTCAGTATGTCCGTGCGACGTGTCTATGAGGATCACATCAGCGCCGGCATCCAGAAGAGCAGCTGTGCGCTCTTGCATGTCCGGCCCCACCCCCACCGCAGCGCCGACACGCAGTCGACCCATTCTGTCCTTGCAGGCATTGGGATATTTTTTTAATTTTTCGATATCCTTAGTGGTGATCAGGCCGGTCAAGCGCCCATTGGCGTCAACAACCAGCAGCTTTTCGATACGATGCTGGTGCAGCAGCTTTTTGGATTCCTCCAGGCCAATGCCTTCTGAAACGGTGACCAGGTCATCTTTGGTCATCACATCAGACACTTGCTTTTCAAGATCGGTCTCAAACCGCAGATCCCGGTTGGTTACAATCCCCATCAACTGGTCGCCCTTGGTCACCGGAACCCCAGAGATACGATAGGTTTCCATCAAATTGAGCACTTCCCCGACTTTTTGTTCGGGATTGATGGTGACGGGATCGACAATCATCCCACTTTCAGATTTTTTGACTTTATCAACCTCCATGGCCTGACTCTGGAGGCTCATATTGCGGTGAATGAAACCCATGCCGCCTTCACGGGCGATGCTAATGGCTGTATCCGCTTCGGTTACAGTGTCCATGGCCGCACTGACAATGGGCATATTGAGATTAATGTTTCGCGTCAGGCGTGTGCTGACATTGACATCCTTGGGTAACACGTCGGAATAATTTGGAATAAGCAAAACGTCATCAAAGGAATAGGCCTCTTCTGGCGGTATTTTGGGCATGCGTTTCCTCCGTTATATTTAATTAAGGCATCCGAATAGCAAAACCCATCGGCTTTAGCAATCCTTTTATTTGCTGCCTTGACAATCCACCCTATGGCATAATAAAAGCAATCTCCTGTATGCATTCAAAATAAATAGGTTGAGCCCGTTATCGGTTAGCCCGTTGGCCGCTTAAAAAGATAAGTGACATACGCATTTACTACCGACCCAACCGCCTCAATCCCACCTTTGGCGGGAACAACCTGATTACGTGACCACCTGATTCTTAAGATAGCTTTACAAAAACGAATACAACTAAAGACAGACCAAGCCGAAAATACATGCTAATTAAAATCAATCCCCTCAATCCCCAAAGTCGACTCGTAGAAAAGGCGGTCGACATATTAACAAAAGGCGGTATTGTCGTATATCCAACCGACACCATTTACGGCATTGGCTGTGACATCCTCAACAAAAAGGCCATCGAAAGAATCTATCAGCTGAAACAAAGAGATAAAAATAAGCCGTTTAGTTTTATTTGCTCGGATCTTAAAAACATCAGCCATTATGCCAAAGTATCCAACTATGCCTACAAGACCATGAGACGCTTGCTACCGGGCCCGTATACGTTCATACTTGAGGGCTCCAAGCTGGTCCCCAAGATTATGCTGACCAAACGCAAAACAGCCGGCATTCGGGTGCCGGATCATAAAATATGTCTCGAGCTGGTTAAAGGGCTGGGCAATCCGATTATTACCACCAGCGCCACGATGCCAGACGGCAGCATTGTAAATGACGCCTCGCTGATTCATGATGTTTTTAAAAATCGAATTGATTTGGTCATCGATGGTGATATCGCACCGGGGTTGCCATCCAGCGTCATTTCTTTGATCGATGACGATCCGGAGGTGATTCGCAGGGGGGCGGGTGATACCAGTATTTTTGAATAAAAAAACCTCTGCCCATTCGTGGGCAGAGGTTTTTTAGATGTATTTTAGAAATAGCTTCTTAGTCTTCGTTCAGCTTTTCCTGCAAATTTTCGCGCAAAATCTCGCCAAAGCTGGAAGTGGCCGGTCCCATATTGTTAACATATTCGCTGAGCAGGTTTTGCTCGTCTTCGATTTCCATCCGTTTAATCGACAGACCGATGCGCCTCTCATCGCTGTTGATATTCATCACCCGCGCAGTGATGACATCACCAATTTTAAACTTTTCCATAGGCGTTTTTATCTTTTCCTTGCTGATTTCCGATACATGAACCAGCCCTTCGATGCCTTCTTCAAGCTCAACAAATATACCGAAATCCGTCAGGTTGGTGATAGTTCCGGTGATCTCTTTACCGACCTCATACCTTTCGGCAACGCTCGCCCAGGGATCAGCCTGCAACTGTTTTATGCCCAGAGAAAACCGCTCGTTGTCTTTTTCGATATCCAGCACGATGGCCTGGACAACATCCCCTTTTTGAAACAGTTCCGAGGGATGCTTGATTCTTTTGGTCCAGGAAATATCCGAGATATGAACCAATCCATCAATACCTTCATCGATACCGATGAACAAGCCGAAATCGGTAATGTTCTTAATTTTACCTTCAATGGTTGTGCCGATCGGGTATTTTTCACTGATTACATCCCAAGGATTGGGTACAACCTGTTTCATGCCCAAGGAAATCCGACGGCTATCGGGTTTAATATCCAACACAACAGCTTCCACCAATTCTCCGACGGAAACAACTTTGGACGGATGCCTGATTTTACGGGTCCATGACATCTCGGAAACATGAATCAGGCCTTCGATGCCTTCTTCAAGTTCGACAAATGCACCGTAATCTGTGAGGCTTACCACTTTTCCGGTCACGCGCGAGCTGACTGCATATTTTTCGGCAGCGGTCATCCATGGGTCTTCATTGAGTTGTTTCATCCCCAATGAGACCCTTTCATTATCCAGGTCGAGATTGAGAATTTTAACCGTTATGGGGTCACCAATTGAAAAAAGCTCGGAGGGATGTTTCACCCGACCCCAAGAAATATCGGTTATGTGAAGCAGGCCGTCCAGGCCGCCCAGATCCACAAACACGCCATATTCAGTGATATTTTTAACGGTGCCCTCAACGACTTTGCCTTCGGCAATAGTTGCCAGTGTTGCCGAGCGCTTTTTCTCCAGCTCTTTTTCCAATATGGCCCGTCGCGACAGAACAATATTGCTGCGCTTACGGTTGTATTTTAGAATTTTAAAATCAAATTCCTTGCCAACCATCTCATCCAGATTTCGAATCGGTCGCAGGTCCGCCTGAGAACCGGGCAAAAAGGCCGGAACACCAATGTCGACGGAAAATCCGCCTTTAACACGGTTGGTAATCGTGCCTTTGACGGTGCCTTCTTCGTCGTAAGATGTTTTGATTGCTTCCCAGACTTTTATATTGGCGGCCTTATCTTTAGACAGCAGGACGCGCTCATCCTCATCGTCCCACCATTCAACCATAACTTCGATGGAATCGCCGATCTTTGCGGTGACTTCGCCTTTCTCATCTAAAAATTCTTCGATCCTTACCTGACCTTCAGATTTGTAACCGATATCGATCAGAACATGATCTTTGTCAATCGAGATAATGCGACCGGTGACCACTTCACCTTCGGCAAAACGTTTGAAGCTTTCTTCGTACATGTCCATCACGCTTGCCATGCTTTCCACCGGCTCTGTTGAGTTGTCTTCGGATGCGCCCTTCAATGATTCGTCTTCATTTTGCGCTTGCGCTTGTGGTTGATCACCGGTATCCGGTTGTTCATCTGCGCCGTCAGCGGTTAACTCAGCTTGCTCTTCATTTTGGGTTTCATCCTTGTTCGTTTCGTCAGTCATGAAAAATTAATCCCCCTAAACCTATTTTATGGTACCGCTCTAACGACGGTACAACCCCATATGTCTAACAGAATAAAGAAAAAAAGCAATCCTTAATTTAAATTTTTAATGAATTGACAACCGTTTCACCCATGTTGGCCGACGATTGCATCTTGCAAATGATCTATCCCGTTAATCGGGCAATGTGCGCCATCATTGTGTCCACAACTTCCCGTAAGGTTAAGTCTGTGGAATCAATTAAGATTGCATCATCAGCCGGCTTGAGCGGCGCTAAGCTGCGTGAGCGATCATTGTTATCCCGATGCTGCATGTCTTTCTCAACCTGTTTTAGCGTTTGGCTGCTTTCGGATTTAAGCTCGTCATATCGTCGCTGGGCGCGTGTCTGAGAAGACGCATCCAGAAAAAATTTCACATCCGCGGCCGGAAAGACAACGGTTCCCATGTCGCGGCCTTCAAAAACCGCCGCTTTCTGACGGCCGATCGCCCTTTGAACGTCCAGAAGGTACTCCCGGACCACTGATTTTGCTGATACGGCTGATGCCAGCATACTGATCTCGGGTGTCCGAATCTGATCGGAAATATCAACATCATCGGAATAAAGCCGCAGTTGACTCGACTTTTTTTTAAAAGCAAGCTGCAGCCGGTTGCAGAGCGCCGCTAGTTCAGATTCATTTTCAGGATCAATATCCTGATTTCTGACTTCATAGGCAACGCCCCGATAAAGCGCACCGGTATCAATATACTGATATCCCAGCCGTTCCGCCAAAGCGCGGCTAACACTTGTTTTTCCGGCACCAGCCGGGCCATCTATTGTAATTAAAAGCTTCTTCATGACACCGGTTCTGCGTTCAGAGTTCTGGGTTCAGGGTTACAGAGTTATGAGGGTGAATTACTGCCTATCCTTAATGCTGTTATCCAACCTCTGAACCTATAAACGTTGAACCTCTGAACCTTAAAGCACCTGTTGGAGCGCCTCTAAAAATCGAACATTTTCTTCGTGCTTTCCAACATTGACCCGTATGTGCTGCGGGTATTGGTAGGATGTCATCGGTCGCACGATAACACCCAGCGGCAGCAGTTTTTTGAAGACTTCATCCGCCGTTTGGCCGCTGCCGCTGACATTGATCATAAGAAAGTTCGCTTGGGACCGAATATAGGGCACGTTAAGATCGTCAAGGGCCTTATAAATAAAGTCGAGTTCCGTATGCACCAGTTCAAGGGTCTTATGTAGGAAATCGTCATCTCGCAAGGCTGCTGTTGCGGCCGCCTGAGCGAGCATATTGACGTTAAACGGCTGTCTGACCCGATGGAGGATTTCGGCCAAATCCAGGGGCATGACGCCATATCCCACGCGAAGCCCTGCCAGCCCATACGCCTTTGAAAACGTGCGCATGCCGACAATGGCTTTGTCGCTGTTGACATAGTGAAAACTGTTGGCACAGTCGGTATCTTTGACAAACTCAATATAGGCTTCATCCAGCACGGTAACAACCTGCGGTGGTATTTTAGCAATAAAATTTTCAAAATCGGATCGGGTGATGATGCTACCGGCGGGATTGTGGGGAACATTCAAAAAAATGATTCGGGTTTTGGAACTGACTTTTTCCAGCATCCCCGCCAAATCGGTGTTAAACGACTGCAACGGTACCCACACCGGCCGTGCGCCCATGCTGCGAAGCGCAATTTCGTAAAATAGGAAAGACGGCTGCGGTAAAATCACCTCATCGGAGGGTCGTAACAACACGCTCGCCAACAACGCGATAATATCATCAGATCCGTTTCCCAGTACAATATGTCCAGGATCGATATGATGCTTTTCAGCGATCGCCCGCGTCAAATCCAGACCACCGGCATCTGGATAGCGATTCAAATCTTTCAGGGCCCGCTGGATCGCCTCAACAGCCATAGGAGAAGGCCCCAGAGGGTTTTCATTTGAGGCCAGTTTAATCGATTTTTCAATGCCATATTCTCGCTGTACAGCCTCGATCGGTTTACCGGGTACGTAAGGTTTGATCTTATATATGTAATCGGGAATGTTAAGCTTCATTTTAGTGATTAATCCAAGAGTCAAGAAACTTATACAATTTGGAGTTTAAAGTATCATTTAAAGAATCACCACGAAATCACGAAAATGAAAAAGCACGAAATGTTTTTATTTTTCGTATTTTCGCCATTTCGCGCTTTCGTATTAATTCTTAATTTTTGCGCATGATTAAGTTACCATGGCAGCTTCTTTGCCCGCGTCAAGCGCCTTCATGTTAAGCGGTATCAGTTTTTCTTTTCTGGCAAATTTGGCTTTTACCGAATCCCGCAACAGGTCAAAATCGACCACCTGACTGCGACTGACAAATGCCGCCAGGGCGACGATATTGGCGGTTTTGACATTTCCCAGCTCTTTGGCGATTTCTATAATCGGAACCTTGATAACATTCACATCATCCCTGCCGGCCTCAATGGATATCATGGAGCTGTTAATGAAAATTGTACCACCGGCTTTCACAGCCGGAGCAAACTTTTCAAGCGAAGGCCGATTCATCGCCACCAGATGCTTGGGATACCGAATGATCGGTGATCCAATCGGTCGATCACTGGTGACTACCGTACAATAGGCAGTGCCGCCTCGCATTTCGGGACCATAGGACGGAATCCAAACGACTTCATAGCCCTGCTGCATGGCGGCTTCAGCCAGAATCTGGCCCATTAGCATAATGCCCTGGCCGCCGAACCCGGCAAATTGAACTTCATTTTGCATGGTACCTCCACTTTTAGCAAGCAGCCGTGAGCAAGTTGAAAATTATCGGCACGCGCTAGCACTCTTTTTTGCTGTGCCACACATCTCATGTCTTGCGAGCTGCTTACGGTTCGCTATTTTTCCCCCGGCTTTCATATGATGCCAACGATTTCGCCTTTAGGCCGCGTCGCTTTCTTCAGGCGTTTTAAACACACCCAGCGCATAATACGGAAGCATCATCTCTTCAGCCCATTTAATGGCATCCAGCGGGGTCATGCCCCAGTTGGTCGGGCAGGTGCTCACCAATTCGACAAAACTAAAACAGGTGTTTTCAATTTGATATGTAAACGCCTGTTTAATCGCTTTTTTGGCTTTGTTGATATATTTGGGATTCAACAGTGTCTGGCGGGTAATGAAGGCTGGCGTTTGAAGCGCCGCCAGCATTTCGGCCATCTTTACCGGCATGCCGGTATCCAAAACTTTGCGACCAAAGGGTGAGGTCGTTGTCCGCTGATCAGGCATTGTGGTCGGGGCCATCTGACCGCCGGTCATCCCATAAACTGCGTTGTTGATAAAGATCACCGTAAATTTTTCGCCGCGATTGGCGGCATGCACAATCTCACTCATTCCGATACTCGCCAAATCACCGTCTCCCTGATAGGTAAAAACAACCAGATCCGGTCGCACGCGCTTGATACCGGTTGCCATCGCTGGTGCGCGCCCATGAGCCGCTTCCTGAAAATCAAAGGTGAAATAATTATACATCAACACAGCGCAGCCCACCGGAGCGATACCAACGGTCTTGCCGCGAACACCGAGCTCGTCGATGACTTCTGCCACAAGCCGGTGAGCAACTCCATGGGTGCACCCCGGGCAATAGTGGGTAATCGTCTCGGCCAGGGCCTCGGGTTTCTGAAATGTTTTTCCCATTGATTATCTCCTATTTTCAGTCAATCGGCTGTATGGTGAACTGGTTAATTAGTTTTATCGAAAAAGGACCGATGGTTAAACTTTGATTTTTTCAACCAATTGACCATTTAACTACTCGGCCAATTTACGAATCTCCTCCATTACCTCCTCGGGTGTGGGAACCTCACCGCCACATTTGCCGTACCAATGCACCGGCCGCTGACCGGAAACACTGCGCTCGACATCTTCCACCATTTGCCCCATGCACATTTCAACGCACAGCACCGCTCGGCAGCTTTTCTTACCGGCTGCGTCGTAAATGGCAGTTTTGGGAAATGGAAAAAGCGTCTGGGGTCGAATCATACCGATTTCAATACCCTGTTCTTTCAAATTATCAATTGCGGTACGACAAACACGACTCATGGTGCCGTAACTGACAACCAGCAGATGGTAATCTTCATCGACATTGTACGCTTCATAGCGTATTTCTTCCTGCTCCATTTGCTCGTATTTTGCGCGTAGCATCAAATTGTGCGCATTGAGCTCCTCTGGATCCAGATAGAGGGTTTTTACAAGGTTGCGCTCATTGCTGTTGCGAGTAGCCATTCCGTTGGTGGCCCAATCATCTTTGTTGGACGGTTTGGCTTTCAGCGCGTCGGGAAATTCGACCGGTTCCATCATCTGGCCGATGAGGCCGTCTCCCAGAATCATTACCGGGTTGCGATATTTTTCAGCCAGGGCAAATGCGCTCATCATCATTTCGACTGCTTCCTGGACGCTGGCCGGCGCCATGACAAGCAGTTTGTAATCACCATGCCCACCGCCTTTAACCGATTGGTTGTAATCGGCTTGGGAAGGCAAAATGCCGCCCAATCCCGGACCACCGCGCATGATATTGACAAAGACCGCCGGACACTGAGCAGCTGTGATGTAGCTGATGCCTTCACTCATAAGGCTAACACCGGGGCTGGAAGACGTCGTGAAAACGCGCTCGCCGCAGGCAGCAGCTCCAAAAATCATGTAGGATACCGCCACCTCGCTTTCACCCTGCAAAAATGTGCCGCCCTCCTCGGGCAAACGGCGCGAAAGATATTCAGCAACTTCAGATTGAGGTGTGATTGGATAGGCAAAGTAATTCATACAGCCGGCCCGGATAGCGGCCTCTCCAATGGCCTCATTGCCTTTCATTAACACTTTTCCCATAATATTTGTTCCTCCGCATTTTTGCCCTTATTTTTTAAGAGCTGCCTCCTCTATTTCTCTGATGGTAATGGCGACGTCCGGACACATGGTGCAGCACAGAGCGCAAAAAATGCAATCTTCAGGCCGCGCCTGAAATGCCGGAAAATAGCCTTTGGCGTTTACCTTGTCGGAAATCTCAAGCACATTTTTAGGGCATACGGTTACGCACAATCCGCAGCCCTTGCATCGATCATTATTGACAGAATGTTCATAGGCCATAAAAACCAATCCTCCACTGAATTTTAAAACTTCAGGACATCATCGCATAAACTTCAGCAGGCATCATAGCGCTACCTTTAACAATTGGCAACCTTCATCCGGGCGCTTCCGGCTGACCGAATTCAACCGGCTTTTGCCAGGGCGGTACCAGTTGCCGGTCAATCGGCAAAACCGGACATGTAAATTGATGCATATCGATAGACGCCCATAACGCCCGGTTGACGGTAATTAGTTCCAGCGGCAGCCCGCTGCGCTTGGATAAATCATTAACGAAATGGTAGCCGTCGTAAATATCATCGGGTGCAGTGTCATCGATCAGATTCGCATTGCCAATAAGGCCATTGACGGTCAGCTTGGAAGCTGTCTCAATCGCATCCCGGATTTTCAAACAGCCTTCGTGGGTTTCGGTAAACGGCCTTAATGGATTGATCACTTGCAAAACCCGGGGCGATTTCCCTCTGAATTCATTCTCAAGTGACGCCAGAATGGTAGCCCCCACATCATCACCGCCAACATCCAGCAGCATCAGTTGACCGGGTTGGCGAATTCTTCCGGCGACCTCGGGGCTGAGAATCGGCAAATCCGCCTGCAGATATTGTTCCGGTGGCAAAACCACATCGATGCCCATATTGCTGAGCGCCTCTATAGCCTCACGCGTTCGAAAATAGGGATTGACCACATCAAGATCTGCAATCCTAACATCCACCCCGGCGCGCTTATGATATACCGCCAAATTTATCGCGACTTCGGTCTTACCGCTGCCGTAGTTGCCGACAATAATGACGACGCCGTTAAGTTCAATTTTCACCGTTAATCGCTCACTCACCGAATCCAGCGCAAAAGACCCGATTCGAAGATATTCGTTAAACGTAAATTAAAATTCGGGCCAGCTTTTGCTTAAGAACGATAACTATCGCTACAGATCAACACATCGGCCCAAACAACGAAATCGAAAATAGCCTGACTTTGTAAGAATTATTCCCTGTAATGTCAAGCTTTTTCACTTGATTGGTTATTGGTTATTGGTTATTTGTTATTAGTTTATTGATACAACTCAACGCCCAATATATAATAGACAATCGATTTCATTTCTAATATCTATTAACAAATAACAGACAACAAAAAGGGAGCGCTTTTTGGCAATCGTACAAACTGGACTGGAAACGTTTATAGAATCAGCGCCTAAGTGGGTGGCGAGCGCCCGACTGGGGCTTTTGTGCAATCCGGCTTCAGTTGATCGCAAATTTAATCACGCCCGCATGCTCATCGAGCAGCACTTTCCGAATAAACTCAAAGCGCTGTATTCGCCCCAACATGGATTTTATGCTGAAAAACAGGATAACATGATCGAATCGGCGGATGGCGTCGATCCAGTTTTGAACCTGCCGGTTTATAGCCTTTACGGAAAAACACGCATCCCCACTAAAGAAATGTTGCAACCCATCGATGTGCTCCTGGTTGATCTGCAGGATGTCGGCACCCGAGTTTATACTTTTATATACACCCTTTCCTATTGCCTTGAGACCGCCAAAGCACGGCAGTTGAAGGTGGTGGTTCTCGATCGTCCCAATCCAATCAATGGTCAAACGGTTGAAGGCAATTGCCTCGATCCGGCTGTCCGTTCATTTGTAGGCCGTTATGCACTGCCCATGCGACATGCACTGACCATTGGGGAGTTGGCAAAGCTTTTCAATGGACACTTTGGGATCGGCTGTGACCTTGAGATTATACCAATGAAGGGCTGGCGGCGATCGATGTATTTTGATCAGACGGGTCTACCCTGGGTGGCACCCTCCCCTAATTTGCCCAGCCCTGTCTCGGCCATGGTTTACCCGGGGCAGGTGCTCTGGGAGGGGACCAATGTGTCAGAGGGCCGTGGAACCACGCAACCCTTTGAGCTTTTTGGTGCCCCGTATTTAGATGCCATCAAAATCGTTGCTGCCATTGGCGGCGATTCGATGCCGGGCATTGCTCTCAGGCCGGTTGTATTTGAACCCACAGCCAACAAATGGCAGTCCCAACCTTGTCAGGGTTTTCAGATTCATGTCACCCGTCCGGATCGCTATCAGCCTTACGTGACCAGCTTGCGCTTGCTGCAAGCCATCATCTGTCATCATAAAAACGCCTTCGAATGGAAGCAGCCGCCGTATGAATATGAGACCCGGCAGCTGCCCATCGATTTGATCATCGGCGACCGTCAAATCCGCCAACGACTTGAAAACATGGAATCAATTGATAGCCTGGTCGATTCCTGGCAGGACGGGCTCAATGAGTTTGCTGAAATCAGCCGGCGGTTTCACCTCTATCGATGATGAGGTTCTGGGTTGAAAGGTTCGGGGTTCAGGGTTGGCATTGCACGCGTCCGATGGTGTGCAGCCAGAGGCTCAGCATTTAACCTCAAAACCTTTGAACGTTGAACCTTGAACCTTGTGCTGGAATGCCGGCACCTTTATTAGGCAAGCACCGATCAGGTGGAGAAAGAAAGTGGTTGAAGAAAAGACTGAATGGAAGCGCATGCGTTTTAAAAAAAACAAGGTATGGCTTGCCGTAGATCCATCCGGAGACCCTCTTGAGGAAAACGGCAAAGTCCTGATCAAATATCAGCTAAATCAGACCCATGAATACTGGGTCCGCAAGGACAATGTTAAACCGCTGGACAGCAAACCGATAGAAACACAACCGTCTTTGAAAAAACCACAGACAACAGAAAAAGTTGATCCGGAAGGAATCCAAATTTTCACCGACGGTGCATCCGCCGGCAACCCGGGTCCTTCAGGGATTGGTGTTCTCTTGCGCTTTGGGCATCATGAAAAAGAAATTTCTGAATATATCGGCGTAGCAACCAATAATATTGCCGAACTCAAGGCGATTCAGGTGGGTCTCAATGCGTTGAAACGCACGGCGCTTCCTGTACGGATCTTTACAGATAGCCGCTACGCATACGGTGTTTTGGCGTTGGGTTGGAAAGTCAAAGCCAACAGAGAATTGGTAGAATCAATTAAAAAAACAATAAAGAAGTTCAAAGATGTGAGTATTATCAAGGTTAAAGGTCACGCCGGCCATGCAGAAAATGAGCGTGCAGACTTTCTGGCAACATCTGCAATCAAAAATAGCGATCAATCAACATAAACAGAGCCCGGTATCTTCAGACGCCGGGCTCTGATAACAGTTTAACCCAAATGTCCCTAATCCTTCTTTAGGGTTTTGATCTCTTCTTTGAGATCATCGATCTCTTTTTTGTATTTTTCAACTTCTTCACCATCGCCACTTTCGGGGGGAGATTCGGCTGTTTCATCCGGGTTCCACGAATCTTTAAGTTCATCAAAACCAAGGTAGATAGCCAGAGCGCCACCCAGCAATAGCATCGCAGGGATGATCCCCGCCAGAACCATCAAAAATTGTCCCCACCAAACTACAAGACCAACTAGGCCCAGTGCCGCTGCGATTGCGCCACCAATTAAAGTTTTCATATCCGAATTTCCCTCCTTTCACATAAAACTAAAAATCGGTTCCAAAAATGAAATGGCCTATTAACGAATAAAATTATATTATTAATATGATTCGCTTAGAGCGTCAAATAAAAATTAGCCGTACTTGCAAAAAAATGCTTTCAGAGAAGGTATACAACGCGCATTCTCAAAAGCAAAGCAGCAGCGATTGGGTGATTATGTTTGAGAAAAATACAGGAATTTTGTATTTTATAGGTAACATAACTCGTTTATTTTCACAAGCTTATTTTATGATTCGGATAGGCACACCCATCAATAAAATATTGCAAACCGTCCTTTATTTTGTTAATTTTAATTGTTATTGTCCGCGTAAAAGCAAAAAATTGTGAATACTTACAAAACTCCAACATTCAATCCTCCGATATCCAAGTAAAACAAATCGGTCTTCACCCCGATTAGCTCAACGTTACCTTCAACCAAGAACCAAGTGCCGCAGCCGGTACCAACGGAAAAAGGGCAAATCGATGGCAGCAAAGCACGGTCGAAAATCGAGCAATTGGAAAAGCAGAGTGCTCGATGGCACGCACAATCATTTCAGCTGCTATCTGCCCGATTCCCTTGGGAGGGTGGCTTCACTCCTTCTGAAACTGTTTTATTCAGGCATTAAAACCGATAAAGATCAGACCGCTGTGTTGCAGCAACTGGAAGACGATGCGGTTGTCGTATATGTCACCAAATTCAAAAGCTATTTTGAATACCTCTTTTATTACACCCGCTATCAGAAGAATAAACTGCCGTATCCGCAGATTGGTTTTGATTATCAAGTTTATTTTTGGCAGCCGCTTTCGCGCCTGTTAAAGATCGCAATGGCCCACCTGGATTTCTTTGTTCACCGGCGTAAGTTTCCAAGCCCCTATAAAAGCGGTTTTATTGGTCAGGCCCTGCTCAAAAACAAAGCCGGCATGCTATCGTTGGTCGGCAAGAGAGGGTTTTATCGACGCTTTGTCAAAGCCAAGACCGACCCGATTCAATACTTGATCGAATTGCAGAAAACAACCGAGCGCCCCATATACATCATTCCGCAGCTGATGTTTTTCAGTAAAAACCCGCATCGATCGATACCTACCTTGACCGATATTTTTTTCGGGTCTGAAGATAAGCCGGGTCGAATCCGACGCCTGTTAGCGTTGTTTAAAAATCCCGGCAAGGTATTCGTTGAGATATCTGAACCGGTGATTCTTAAGCATTACCTGCAACAGGAGTCAATTCGAAGCCAGCCGATAGAATATCAATCGTTGATGCTGCGGCGTAATTTGCTGGTACAGCTTAATCGTCACCGTCAAAGCATTACCGGACCAATGCTCAAAACCAGTCTCGAGTTAAAAGAAAGTATATTGACTGGTCAGCGGTTTCAGGCGTTCATGGATACCTATTCGAAAAACCGCAATATTCCGATTCATGAGGTCCGTAAAAAAGCGGATTCCTACATCGACGAAATTGCCGCCGGCTATAATCCGGCTTACATCAAATTATTTTCAGCCATCGTCGGATGGATTATTCGGACCATGTTTGACGGCGTATCTGTAAACAACAATGCCCTAAGTAAAGTTAAACGGCTGGCCCTGAAAGGGCCGTTGGTTCTGGTTCCCTGTCACAAAAGCCATATCGATTATCTGATCTTGTCCTACCTGCTGTATCATAATAATATGCCGGTCCCCTTGGTTGCCGCGGGTAAAAATCTGTCTTTTTGGCCTATGGGGACGTTGTTTCGCAGCGGCGGTGCTTTTTTCATTCGCCGCAGCTTTCGTGGCGCCGTATTGTATTCAAAAGTCTTTGCTGAATATATTCATAAGCTCCTCGAGGAAGGACATAACGTCGAACAATTCATTGAAGGCGGCCGCAGCCGGACCGGCAAATTATTGATGCCGAAATTGGGCCTGCTGTCAATCTTGCTCAACGCTTTTAAAAACGGTGCCTGCGATGATATGATCATTGTACCGATTTATATCGGGTACGACAGGGTCCTGGAGGAAAAATCATATTTGCAGGAATTAGAAGGCGGGAAAAAGGAGCCGGAGACGCTCAAAGGCGTTCTCAAAGCCAGAAAATTTCTAGCAAAGCGATACGGTAAAATCTATATTCAATTTAGTGATCCGCTGTCCATGAATGAACTGCTGGGTAAGATGGGCACACCATTGATCGAAATGAAACCAAAGGAACAAAATGCCCTCTGTCGCAATCTTGGTTACCGCATCATCAATGCTATCAATCGGTCTGCGGTCGTCACAGCTTACGGGTTGGTCGCGGGTGCCATTTTAAATTGCTCCAGGGAACGGTTTTCATACGATCAGATCATGTCGATTGTCGAAACCTACATAAAGCATCTGGCCACCCAGGACGCCAAACTGGCGGACACACTCATCCTTGACCAGGTGCACGCCGTTGAGCATGCCATAGATGCATTTGTTCAAAGTAAATTTATCGAACCGGTTTCAAAAGACAAGAATATACCCTATTCCGAACGAAATTATTTGATCAACGCTGCCAAAAGGCCATCTTTGGAATATTACAAAAACAATTGTATCGCCTTTTTTATTCCAGCGGCTTTTACCGCCCTGACCATACTGGAAAAGGATGCGTTTCAATTCTCAGCAGCCGATTTGCACGCAGATTACCGCTTGCTGCAAAATTTCTTTAAATTCGAATTTGCTTACGATTTAGACCAATCACCTGAATTTAAGGTGCGTAAAAGTATTAAAGCTTTTATCGACGATGCCATCTTAATGCCCCATCAGACCATACCGGATACCTATAATGTGACTTCTTCAGGCTTCCGCAAACTCAGACTTTTTTCTATTTTTTTAAAAACATATTTAGAATCATACTGGATTGTTTTATCTTTTCTGCAGAACAATTCCCAGAAATCAATTAAAGCCAAGGATCGTCTCAAGAAAATTCTAACCAATGGAAACCGCATGTACAAACGGCATGAAATTTCGCTTCCGGAAGCACTCTCCAGGGTCAGCTTCCAAAATGCCGTCGATTTTTATACCAGCAAAGGCATAAAGGGATCCGACAATTCTGAAAAAATTGAATTCTACACCGACATCATTCAAAAGTCCTTAAAAGCACTTCAAAATTAGGCATATGAAAGCACTGATCCTGGCAGCAGGACTGGGAACTCGGCTGCGCCCTTACACGGAGCACACGCCCAAACCGCTTTTTACAGTTGCGGGCAGAACACTGCTGGATATCACCATTGCCAACCTGATCGAAGCGGGTTGCACAGCGATAATGATCAATACCCATCATCTGCATGAGCACATCGAAGGGTTTGTCGCCCGTCAATTCTACAGCATTCCAATTCAAACCCGTTATGAACCGCAAATCTTAGGAACGGGCGGGGCCATCAAAAATGTAAGGGACTTTTGGAACGAACAGCCCTTTATGGTGGTGAATGCCGATATCGTCTGCAGCATTGATTTTAAGATTGTCTACGAATTCCACTGTCAGCATTCCTATCCGGCAACTCTGGTATTAGCCGACGATCCTGAATTTAACAGCGTGACCAGCGATTCCGCCGGTTTTATCACCGGATTTCATCATACCTCCGATAAATCCCATCACCCGGACAAACAGGCCCTGACGTTTACCGGCATTCAAGTGCTAAACCCGGATGTGCTTGACTATATATCCGATGCAATGCCGGCAAGCAGTATTGACGCCTACAGCCAAATGATTGCTGCAGGAGAAAAAATCAAAACCTATATCGCCCAAGACATGTATTGGAAAGATATCGGCACTGCTGAACGCTATAAGGCGGCCGTTTATGACCGTATGGCACCCCGGGTGTATCAGCGCGTCTATCCGGATGCAGCGTTTAAAACGCCTCATCGGCGGCGGCTTAAAGGGGACGGATCTGACCGGCAATGGTTTCGTTTGGAGATGGATCAAAAACCAGTGATTCTGGCCGATCACGGCATCAAGCAAAACAATGGTCTGGATGCAGCAGATGCGTTTTATTACATCGGCCGGCACCTTTTCAACAAGGGCCTGCCGGTGCCGCAAATTTACGACGCGGATACTTTTTCCGGTTACGTGTTTATCGAGGATCTGGGAAATATCGATCTTCAGACGGTCGTACAGCAGTCCAATAATTTCCAGAGCACTACCCGCCTGTATCAATCCGTGATCGATCTGCTGGTCAAATTTTCCCAAAGTGGCGTCGACCAGTTTGACACGACCTGGTGCTACCAGACACCCCGCTATGACAAATCGCTGATACTGCAAGCTGAATGTCGCTATTTCGTGGACGCATTTCTAAATAGCTACCTGGGATTAGCATATCGTTATGCTGATTTTGAAAACGAATTTGAATTTATAGCTGAAAATGCGTTGCAGCACGCTGTGCAAGGCCTGATGCATCGGGATTTCCAGTCACGAAACATCATGATTAAAAATTCCAACATCTATTTTATTGATTTTCAGGGCGCTCGCTTGGGGCCGCTGCAATATGATTTGGCATCGCTGCTGATCGATCCCTATGTCGATCTGCCACCGAATATTCAATCCCGGCTGCTCACACACTGTGAAGGCCAACTGGTCGGAAAGATGGCTGTAACGACTGCCAAATTTCGCCAGTGCTATCGGTTTTGCTGCCTGACGCGCAACCTTCAAATGTTGGGGGCATTTGGATTTTTGACTCGCATCAAACAAAAGCCTCAATTTGAAACCTACATCCCGGCAGCGGTTCAGTCGCTAACAATCAACCTTAAAAAGGACCACTACAAGACCTTGCCCAAATTGTGCGATCTGATGGATTCAATCAATGACGCGATAGCCAGTATTGAAAAAAGCAAAGATAGATGAGATAAGAGCATCAAAAGGAGGATAAAATGAGTCGCATTAAAGTAATGGTCAACGGTATCCCCGGCAACATGGCCGTCAATGTGGCCCGGCATATTTTAGCGGATGAGCGCTTCGCTTTGGTGCCATTTTCTCTGACAGGCCCTGAAATCCAAGCAACTGAGCACACAGTTGAATCGATTTCGATTCGTTTACTGCAACCAGACATTCGCGCCGCCGAAATTGAGGCGATGGTTGATGCCGAAGGCCCTTTCATCAGCGTTGATTACACGCATCCATCAGCAGTCAATACCAATGCCGAATTCTATTGCCAGTATCAGCTGCCGTTTGTCATGGGCACTACCGGTGGCGATCGCGAGCAGCTGGAAAAAATCGTGCGGTCATCGGCAATCCCAGCTGTGATTGCGCCAAATATGGCCAAACAAATTATCGGGTTTCAGGCCATGATGGATTATGTCGCGCAAAATTTCC
This sequence comes from Desulfobacterales bacterium, assembly GCA_030066985.1. NCBI lineage: Bacteria > Pseudomonadati > Thermodesulfobacteriota > Desulfobacteria > Desulfobacterales > Desulfobacterales bacterium. Next base: position 20,819 of record JASJAN010000027.1, on the reverse strand, counting down.
CAGGTCTATTTGACGGCTATACGCTGGAAGTAAAAGAAAGCCACCAAAAAGGAAAAGCAGACACCAGCGGCACTGCCAAGGCCATGGTTCGTTATTTCAATCAAATGGGATTGGACTTTACAGAGGACCAGATTGCCAAAGAGCGAAATCCCGAAATTCAAGCATCCCAATGGGGAATTCCGCAAGATTATCTGAGCGGTCATGGCTGGCATACTTACCGCCTGACATCCGCCGATCAAACCGTCCGCTTTGAATTTAAACACAATGTCAATGGCCGTGATGTTTACGCCCGCGGCACCCTGGACGCCGTCCAATACCTGGCGGCCCGGGTAAGTGTCGGCGCCTCCGGAATCGTTTACACAATGATCGATGTACTGCAGAATCGATCCTAACATATGTTTTCAAACAGCGAATCGGCAAACTGAGCTCGTCCATTACGATCTTAAAGCGCCTTTCTGCATTCAGTCTGCGTTTGTGTTCTTCTCTCTGGTATTCATCAGGATTGACAGCTGGTCGATATTACCCTATGCTTATATAAGTAACCAAAATTAAAAAGAAAACACATACTGCCACCTTATGAATGCCAATGGATAAATCTGCCCAAAAACTGCTGCAAGAGCTGCGAACGATTGGCAACCGACCACCGGAGCTGAAATCAACCCCAAAACCAAAACATGAAGATGGCAAACTGGATCGCTGGCGGATTCTGCTGGTGGAACTGATCTATTTGATCCATACCGCTTTTGAAATCAACTCTACGGGCAAAGATGCGAAAGGGTATAAGGATACCTTCAGGCAATTGAGCCGAATCCTGGATGAACTCGACCAAATGACCATTCATGATGGTTTTGTATATATTAGCCACCGAGGCAACGGCGGTCTCGGATTGGCCAAAACAGCGAGTTACATGATTCAATTTGGTCAAATTATCGTCGATAGAGCTACGGTGGTATCCTTAATAAGCCGCATGGGAATCCGTCTTAAGCATTTGGAGGGGCGTCTGAAGACGTCTTTTCAAACCTTGGCGGATCAGGGTTTCAAAAAACTGACGGTAAAACTTCCGGGTGAATCTCCCGAAGCAATGGCAGCACTGCACGTATCGCTTGAGGCAATCTGTGGATTCAAAACCGCCGTTGAACAGAAATCAGCTATTGTCATCACGCAAAGCAATAATCCCTATTCTGTCTTACCCGTATGCAATGAACATCATCTGCCGGATCCCAACCTAACCATGCTGGCGGCTGTTAACGATTTAGATCAAAATGCGATGACCAAACTGTGTGATCAGGCAATTGCCAAAACCGGATCATCACAGACACCGATAACCATCTTTGAATCTATTTTCAAAATTAAAAGCCTGCGGCAACGTTTGACGCGGCCGCCGCTTGAGGTTCACGTCGATCTGGTCTTTTGGCCGCAAGCGAAGATCAATGAAGCGGCCAGCGACGGCCACCACCAAAAAAAACCTGCTCAATCAAAAGCCGACCCATCTGCCTTGAAAGATGGCGTTGCCCGTTTTGTGAAGGGAAAATTCGGCAAATCACCCCAAACCGCATCGCAGATGATGCAAAGCATCTACGGCATGGATTACAGGCGAATCAATTCTCAGGGGCTGGGCCGACGGCTCACTCTGGTCACCGATTTGCTAAACAGTATGCAAAATACCCCGAGCAATCATAATGTAACCTCAGAGGTATTGAGAAGAATTCAAGCCAGAATGGATCAGGTTCCCGACGAGATCCTGGAAGATTTTGTCGTTAAAAAAGAGGAATTAAAATTCTGGTCTGAAGGGGCAGAAAAAACCGTTAGCCGGATCGATAAAGGTCTTTTAAAAATCATCGATGAATCCAAAAGGGGCTCTGGTGCACGCAGACAAAGCAGAATCCGACTCGCCCCGGAAAAAGACTATATCGAATCCGATTTTGCGAAGATCGCTTCGGATTTTAGCATCTCGCCAAAGGATACTGCTGACATAATCCGTTTGTTCAAAAGCTGCTTTGATAGCCAAGGTAACTTTCTGAGAGCCGCTTTTGAGAACAAAGTGCCAAAGTTTGCCGTATACAAAAAAAAGGTATTTGAAATTCTGTGGGAGTTTTTAAAAGAAACCTCGCGGCGCAGCAATCGTCTGCCCCTGCTTTATTCTATCCAGCTGTTGATCAGAGAAACCCGGCAACCGATTCAGGCCATCAAATTGCTTCTGGCACATTTTATCCAGGATCCCGCCAATGTGGTATACGCAGATCGAAATGCCATCATGCTCGTCAACCAGTTTCTGCGCAGTTATATCAAAGATAGCGACATGGACATTGAAATGACACCGGAAGAAGTGCTGCGGGTCAAAGGGGGGTTGGATGCGAACGCGGTTAATTATGGCGTCTGGAAAATTGATGCGGAACAACAAGCGGTCTTAGAAAAAATGATCTCCGTTCGCAAAAAATTAATAGAGACGCTGGCACCTGATCTTGCCACCGGGCCGCTTTTGCCCGCTCGCTTTTTGATTGCGTTGGAAAGAGAGATCCATATTTTTTTGGCGCTAGTCGGCGGTAAAATCCCATACGAGGTTCTGCGCAACGCCCTTAACGTATACGGCAATCCGGCCTCACAAATTTATCACCTGAAAGAAAGCACCCGTCATTTAGAGCCGCTGCTGCTGCACCTGGCCGTTATCATTCGGGGCTTTGCGCGTTTGGCAGACCAATCGGATTTTCCGCTGCTGGCTGAGGTCAAAATACGACAGGATCAGTTCAGGGCGTTACACGATGATCTGCGCTATCATGCACTCGTGAGGCATGTTATGAATCTGATCGACGAGTTAAAGGATAGTGTAGAAGCGGGTCCGGTTAAAAGTAAATAAATTAAATGAATGGCCTCACGCAAACCCGCCCGCCTCGCCTTGCTCGCATGGCGGGCGTGGGCCGCAAAGACGCCAAGAGTTTTTTAGGTCTGCATAATAATACTATGCGAGCCTTTCAGTCCATGCATGCTGTCAAAGAATAAATTCAGCTTAATTTAGAAGCTATCTTAAAATAGTAGATCACGTCCAAGGGTCCGCCTCCGGCGGATTGGATGCATTATTAAGATAGCTTCTAACTTTTTGAAATGATATTGTGGGCTTCCTTAAGCGCCTGATCCAGTTTTGCGGGTTGCGTGCCGCCCGCCTGCGCCAGATCCGGACGCCCGCCACCGCCACCCCCCACAATCGGTGCAATTTGCTTGATTATGTTACCGGCATGAAACCGATCGGTAAGGTCTTTCGTGACCCCCACAATCAGAAAGGCTTTGGGACCATTAGCGCTTCCCATCACCACAATACCGGATTTAATCTTGTCTTTGAGCCGGTCAGTTAAATCCCTGAGCGCAGCCGGATTTTCCGCAGACACCTGCTGAATTAAAACATTTGTATCGTTGATCTTTTGAACGGCCCCGCCGCCAACATCAGCAGAGTCAGACGCGATTTGGGCTTTGAGCCGGTCAACCTCTTTTTCAAGCGCTTTTTGGTCCGCCAGGAACTTTTTGAGTTTTGATGGCAGGGCATCTGGTTTTTCTTTGACCAGCTGCGCGCTATCTTCCAACAGCTCGGATGTCTTTTGGACGTATTCAAGCGCGCCGTCTCCGGTGAGCGCTTCGATGCGCCTGACCCCAGAGGCGATGCTGGATTCGCTGACAATTTTAAAAAGTCCGATATCGCCGGTTTTGGTAGTATGGGTACCACCGCAAAGTTCTTTGCTGAAATCTGACAAAGAGACCACCCGCACACGATCGCCGTACTTTTCTTCAAAAAGTGCGGTGGCGCCGGATTTGAAAGCGTCTTCAGCTTCCATTTCATCGGTATGCGTGGGGACATTTTCGCGGATACGACGATTCACAAGCGTTTCGATTTGAGCCAGGGTGGTGCGATCCACCAGGGAAAAGTGGGTAAAATCAAATCGCAATCGATCCGGTGCCACCAGCGAACCGGCCTGCTTGACATGCTCACCGAGAACCTCGCGCAAAACGGCATGCAGAATGTGAGTGGCCGTGTGGTTCAAAGCGGTTGCCGCGCGTTTGGCCCCATCAACCTGCAAGGTAATTTTTTGGCCGGTTTTTATTTTTCCGGATAGCACCTTACCCCTGTGAATCACGATTCCGGCGGGATCCTTGACCGTATCGGTCACTGACATTTCAAAATTTTTGGCGCTGATCGTGCCGGTATCGCCAACCTGACCGCCGGCCTCTGCGTAAAAGGGCGTTTCCTCACTAACCAACTCAATTTCCTGGCCGGCAGCAGCTTCATTTTTATCCTGGCCGTCTTGCACCAACAGTTTGACCTTGGATTCGGCATTAAGTGTATCGTAACCGTGGAATTGCGGTTTGAACCCTTTGGCCGATAGATTTTTATAAGCTTCACCGAGGGAGGTAAAAGTCGCGACCGAACGGGATCGCGCGCGTTGCTCGTCCATGAAGCTGTCAAACCCATCCATATCCAAGCTCATGTTCTCATCGCGAACCACATCGCGCACAATATCGACCGGAAAGCCATACGTGTCATAGAGTTTAAAAATAACATCACCGGGCACCTGAGTGTTGCCTTTGGCCTTGATCTCCGAAAGGGTGTCGTTTAACAGTCTCAAACCGGTGTCCAAGGTTTCTAAAAACCGAACCTCTTCATTTTCAATAATATTGGTGATAAAAGCCGCTGCGTCGGCCAGCTCTGGATAGGCCGGTTTCATTACATCAAATACCACCCCAGCCGTTTTATGCAAAAACGGTCGTTTCAGACCGATGTTGCGACCATAGCGAATGGCTCGGCGCAAAATACGTCGCAGCACATACCCGCGTCCTTCATTGGCCGGCATAATACCGTCGCCGATCAGAAAGGCCGCCGCCCGGCTGTGATCTGCGATAACTTTCATGGCCACATCCGTTTCGCGGGATTCGCCGAATGGTTTTTCAGACAGACGTTCGGCTTCTGCAATAATGGGTCGAATCAGGTCGGTGTCAAAATTAGTGGGCACATCCTGGATAATCGAAACGATCCGCTCAAGCCCCATTCCCGTGTCGATGCTGGGCTTGGGCAGCGGGGTCATTTTGCCGGACGCATCCCGATTAAATTGCATAAACACCAGATTCCAGATCTCAAGATAGCGATCGCACTCACAGCCCACCGCACAATCGGGTTTGTCGCAGCCGTATTGCTCACCGCGGTCCAGCAAAATCTCAGAACAGGGGCCGCAGGGACCGGTATCGCCCATTGACCAAAAATTGTCTTCTTCCCCAAATCTGACAATTCGTTCATCCGGCAGACCGATGTTTTTGCGCCACAGCTCGTAAGCCTCATCATCATCCAGATAAATGGAGCCATAAAGCTTATCGGCCGGCAGGCCATAGCCATTGGTTAACAGATCCCAAGCAAAGTCAATGGCGCCTTCTTTAAAATAGTCTCCAAAAGAAAAATTGCCCAGCATCTCAAAAAAGGTGTGATGTCGGGCGGTATACCCGACATTTTCCAGATCATTATGCTTTCCGCCAGCGCGAACGCATTTTTGAGACGTGGTTGCCCGTACATAATCTCTTTTGTCTTCGCCCAGAAAAACACGTTTAAATTGCACCATCCCTGCGTTGATAAACAGCAGGGTGGGATCATCCTGGGGCACCAATGAAGAACTGCGTACAATTCGATGATGGTGCTTTTCAAAATAGCTTAAAAATTGAGCGCGTATTTCGTTGCCGGTCATGGATATCTCCGATGGTGGTCTTTACTTATTTTTGACTTTCTTTGTTTCTTCCTCTGGCTTTTCGCCACTTTCAGCTTCTGAGAGCTCCAGCGTTTCTCTGGCTTTGGAATACATGCTCTCGAATAAATCAGGGTTTTCCTTTAAAAATCGTTTAACGTTTTCCCGGCCCTGCCCGATACGTTCACCGCCATGCGAGTACCAGGAGCCGCTTTTTTCGATGATGCCGGCTTCAACCCCGACGTCAATCAAATCACCGTATTTTGATATGCCCTCCCCGTATACAATATCAAATTCGGCATCCGTAAATGGCGGCGCCATCTTATTTTTAACCACTCGAACCCGCGTGCGGTTCCCGATCACTTCCTGTCCGTCCTTGATCGCTCCAATTCGCCGAATGTCCAGCCGAACAGAGGAATAGAATTTGAGGGCGTTGCCGCCGGTTGTGGTCTCTGGATTGCCAAACATCACGCCTATTTTCATCCGAATCTGGTTAATAAAAATAATGGATGTCATGGTTTTGCTGATCGTCCCCGTCAACTTGCGCATTGCCTGCGACATCAACCGAGCCTGCAACCCCATATGGGAGTCGCCCATTTCGCCCTCGATTTCAGCGCGCGGCACCAGAGCGGCCACAGAGTCAATCACGACGATATCGATGGCGCCGCTTCTGACCAGCATATCGGCTATTTCAAGTGCCTGCTCACCAGTATCCGGCTGGGCCACAAGAAGATCATCGCAGTTGACGCCGAGTTTTTTAGCATAGACCGTGTCAAGCGCATGTTCGGCGTCGATAAAAGCGGCAATGCCGTCGTTTTTCTGCGCCTCTGCGACGGCGTGCAACGCCAAAGTGGTTTTGCCGGAGGCTTCGGGTCCATAAATTTCAATCACCCTTCCCCGGGGCAAGCCGCCGATTCCCAGGGCTTTATCCAGGGCAAGTGAACTGGTCGAGATAACCGGCACGTCTATAACCGGACGGCTCCCCAGTTTCATGATTGATCCCTTGCCAAACTGCCGCTCAACCTGGGACATGGCTGTTTCCAATGCTTTTTCCTTATCCGGTGAAATCGTCATAAAGCTTTCCTCCTGGCTTGATGCAAATTGCAATCAATTACAATTGGTTTAAAATATGTCGCTAAATATTTAACCCGGCCAAGCCGGATCATATTGCCACTGAGGCACCCGAACAAAAAACGAAAACCGTCTATATGGATCTATGGGTATGTGGGGCTTGGTGGCATAAATGATTGGCCACATATTGCTAAAAGTTGACCTGCTTGACCTTCGTATAGACTGCTCCGCTCGACTGCAACTGGCTTTTGAACAGAATGATCTGGTTGACCTCAAAACTATCGAATTCAAAATTTTCGCAGTCAGCCAGCGCTGCCTGCAAGCGTGCGACAGCAATTTTTCCTTTAACACGGCCCAGCGTCAAATGACCTTTAAACGGGCGCGATTCCTTTGGCAAACCCAATTCGGCCAATTGCGCCTCAAGCGCTTGCTGCAGGTTCTTGAGTAGATCCAGTTGTCCCCCAAGACCAACCCAAATAACCCGCGGTCGTCGCGCATTTGGAAACACACCCAAACCGCGCGGCGCCAAAACCAGACGCGTGCTATTCTTTACCGCCAATGTCATTGCGTCAGCAATGGCATCGATCCGAGCCACATCGATATCACCCAAAAATTTCAGTGTTAGGTGAATGCTTTCCGGCCGTACCCATTTAATGCGAAATTTGCCTGATTTAAGCTCTTGCTGAACCGTTCTCAGGGTGGAACGAACGCTTTCAGGCAAATCAATCGCAACAAATGCACGAAACGTTTCAGGCATATCAAAAATGAATATCGAACGCTGGATTTAAAGATCAACAATTTTGCAAAATAAATATCGCTATAAAATAATCTTTTTTCTTTGCGCCTTTGCGTCCCACGCCCGCCATGCGAAGCCGCAAGGCGAGGCGGGCGGGTTTGCGTGAGGCTCTTTTAATCCCGATCCCAAGCTGATTATGGCTTTTTGGGAATCGACGGCACAGCCTCGATCTTGGACATCACATTGTTTTTTATCCAGGCCCCATCCCACCATTCGATCGGATTAACAAATATGTTGTGGACCAATATACTGAAATGCAGATGATCTCCTCCGGCTAACCCGGTGCTGCCTGTGCGGCCAAGCGTATCGCCCTTGGACACCCGCTGCTCTTTGCGCACATCGCTGGCATTCAGGTGGGCATACATACTAAATAGACCGAAGCCGTGATCGATCAGTACGGTTTTACCGTAAATACCCAGATCACCGCTAAATATGACTACGCCGCTATTGGCCGCCGGAACCGGTGCATGCGATACCGAAGCCAAATCGATTCCCAGGTGAACCTGACGGTCAATCGTTTTACCATTGTACGTATAGACACGATGGTCGGCAAACCCCGCTTGATTTGCTGATCCGGCCATGCGTTTAAACGCCCCTTGCCAGTGCTTGACCGCAGCAGTCGTTTGCACCAATTCGGTAAGTTGCTTGTAGTTGGCCTGGCGCAATTCACGATTAATTTGGATAAATTTGTCCACCGGCGAGCCGGTGGGTGACAGGGCTGCGCCGGTCTTGAATTCGGGCATTTTACGGTTTAGAAAACGATCCGAGATGCGGATGTTGTCTTTTTTAAATTTTTTTTTGCGAATATAGGTGTTTATTCCGGCCTCGGCGCTATTGCCGGCCTCATCAAAGGCTTTGACAAAGATGCGCGTCTCCGGGCCCTGCTGATAGCCCAATCCAATAAAAGCCATTTGAATGCGGTCATCTGTATAATAACCGGCATGCGCAGGGAAAAAATTGTCCCCCACTTGAACACCGCTTCGAATAGAATCTTCCGAAGTGCGGAAAATCACAAGTCCGGAGCCCCCCTGGGTCAAATTATGGACTGTGCTGAGGACTTCAATTTCCGGCGGCTGCGTATCAATGATCAAGTTCTTTTCAGTATAGACCCGGTTGCCTTTCCACCATCCCCGCCACGAATAATCCCATACCGCCAAACGCAGGATGGCTTTGCCGTCGGATAATTGATGTTTTGCTGGCTCAAAAGGAACGCGCAACGTTTTGGTTTTCAGCGTTCCGCCGCTCAGAATTCCGGCAGAGGGAAACTTAGTGTCAACCAGAACCACCTCTTTGCCGTCTTTAATCATGGCGAGCCAAACTTTCCTCAAACCGCTTTTAGAATCGGCAACGGATATGGAAAAATCCTGAGACTTACCGATGTAGGGTGAGACAAGCTCAAAAACAACTTCGGGGGGTTGACCTTCGTACAGAACCAGCACAAACCAGATAACCGGCAACAAAATGATGAGGCCGGCAATGATCAGAATACCGCGTTTTTTGTTTTTCGTTTTTTCTTTCAAAAGGTTACACTCCATTATGATACGATAGAGGAACTAGTCTTAATAACAGGTCGACCATGTAGAATCAAGGCCTCTTTTCGTTTCTTGACTTTTGTCGGTGTGCAAGATAATTTTGGCTCCATCTTTTTTGATTACAGGTATTTTCAGGCCGTTAAGATGGCAATTGTGCACAGGGCGCATTGCGCAGCGCGCCAATACCCGGCTGTTTGGTTAACTCATGGCATCCGTATATAAAAAGCCCACACTTATTAAGATTATACTAGCCGCCACCATTGTGATTATCCTGGGCACGGTTATTGCCATTTATATCATCTCTCAGTCAGATCCTTACGTCATGGAGCCGGTAGCAGAATCCGCTGAGCCCGAAGCAACCTTGTCGGTAAATAAGATACACCAGACGGCAACACGTGACGGAAAAAAAGAATGGAGCCTGGAAGCAAGCTCAGGCCACTTTATCGATAAAACCCGGCAATTAATACTCAAGGATGTAAAAGTTACCTTTTTCCTCAAAGATAAGAGTGAAATACTTCTGTTAGCCGATCAAGGTATACTTGAAACCGACTCAAGCAACATTGAAGTTACCGGCAACGTCGTGTTGGACAACAAGGAATACAAGCTGTTGACTGAAAAATTAAGCTATGACCACAACCAACGCCTGCTGTATTCGAAAACCCCGGTAACGATTTCCGGCGCATCGGCCAAATTGGCTGCCGAATCATTACGCTTTGACATTGACACCAAAAAACTTACGCTGGAAGGACGGGTTGCCACTCAAATTGATGAAGATTTTGCGCTTTAGCTTCGGTCCAAAAATCCGCTCGATGAACGCCTTGCCGATATTGGCCATCGTGGCCGCAGTTATCCTGATACCAACAATCCCGGCGGCCAGCCAAAACACCGATCAAGGAGTCCAACATTCAGCAGCAAAAAGCATTCGAATTACCGCTGATAAGCTGATTGCGAAAATTGAAGCGGCTGAAATAGATTTTATCGGAAACGTTAAAGCGCTGCAGGCTGGGGCGATGGTCACTTCAGAGCGCCTCAAGATCGTCTATGAGCAGGATGCTGTTGGCCACAAAGACAGCACCACCAAAACCACAGCCATTCGCAAAATGCTGGCCAGCGGGCGTGTTAAAATTGTTTATGAAGATATGACTGCAGAGGCAGATTCAGCGGAATATACAATAAAATCAAAGGTTCTCGTTTTATTCGGACAGCCATCACGTTTAACCCGCGGCGGTCAGACCATTACCGGATCGAAAATCACGCTGCAGCGCTCCGACGGCACGCTAAAGGTTGAAAGCAAGGGAGAACAGAGGGTCAAAGCAATATTTTATCCTAAATAATTCTAAACAAAACGAAAACCAGCAAAAATCAAATCGTCGCAAAAACAGCACTATTCGGACCGGTGGTAATGCTTGCAATTTTCGTGCAACTCATCTAAAATGGGATAGTTGAATTGATCCAGCGCCGCGGGCAGCGTATTGACACAAAGGTTTCGTGGCGATAAGGCTGCATGCAGGGCTTGTATCAAATAAAATGACAACATTGTATCTTCAAAATCTGGTTAAGACCTATGGCGGGCGTCAGGTGGTTAATTCCGTCAGCATGGATATTGGTAGCGGCGATGTTGTCGGCCTGCTAGGTCCCAATGGAGCGGGCAAGACCACTACTTTTTATATGACCGTGGGTTTGGTCAAACCGGATGGTGGTAATGTGTTGCTTGACGATGAAGATATAACTGATTACCCTATGCATATCCGATCACGCAAGGGTGTCGGGTATCTTCCTCAAGAAACATCTATCTTCAGAAAGCTGTCTGTAAAGCAAAATGTAATGGCGATTCTTGAAATTCTACCCATTTCTAATTCTGAGCGGGCTGAACGGGCTGATATGCTTCTTGAAGAGTTGGGCATCAAACATCTGAGCGATCAAAGGGCTAGCCTGCTGTCAGGTGGCGAGAAAAGGCGGCTCGAAATAACGCGATCGCTTGCAATAAATCCTTCATTCATACTTCTGGACGAACCATTTGCCGGTGTGGATCCCCTGGCAGTCAAAGATATAAAGAGTATTATCGAGCACTTAAAACGACGCGGTATCGGCATCCTCATCTCCGACCATAATGTCAGAGAAACACTGGGTGTCTGCGACAGGGCTTACATACTATGCGACGGGCAGGTCATCGAATCCGGCGACCCCCAGAAAATTGCAAACAGTGAAGCCGCATGCCGCGTATACTTGGGAGACGAGTTTAAATTATAAAATGGCACTTGAATTACGACAACAACTCAAATTAACCCAGCAGCTGATCATGACACCTCAGCTGCAGATGGCCATCAAACTGCTGCAGCTGTCACGTCTGGAACTGCTCGACACCATCCGTCAGGAACTGGAAGAAAATCCGGCCCTCGAAGAAATTCAGGAAAGTGCCGCAGATGACAACCTGCCCGAACAGTCTGAAAAAGCATCCGATGAATCTTCACAAACAGAAGAAGTCACCATTGATGAAAAAATCCATGACGACATTGATTGGAGCAACTATTTAGGGGAATACAACACACCAGGCCGTGTAAACTATGAAGGTGAAGATAGAGACACGCCGCGCTTTGAAGCCTTTATTGCTCCCAAAAAATCCTTGCGCGATCATTTGTTATGGCAGTTTCTGATGATCAAACCCAACCGCGAAGAAGAGGCCATCGCCAGTCAAATCGTGGGCAATCTGAACGCAGACGGCTTTTTAGACTGCTCTGACGAGGAATTGGCCATTATGTGCAACACCACTGTTGAGGCGGTTGAACGCACCCTTGTCCAGATGCAATCATTTGATCCTATTGGTGTGTGCGCGCGGGATCTCAAAGAGTGCCTGCTGATCCAGGCCAAGCATTTTGGGTTCGAGAATACCATTGTGTGCGATATTATCAGCAACCACCTGCAAGATCTGGAAAGAAAGAATTATAAAGGTATTTGCAAAGCGCTCAAAATAAGCATGGATGAAGTGGTTTCGACGGTCAACATTATTAAGGCCTTCGAACCCAAACCCGGTCGCCAATTTAGCGAGGAAACACCTCAATACATCAATCCGGACATCTACGTCTATAAGCTGGATGACGATTTTGTGATTATGCTCAATGATGACGGGATGCCCAAATTACGCGTTAATTCATTCTATAAAAAAACCATCAGTCGCGGTAAAAAAATCTCTGGTGAGGCCGAAGATTACATCCAGGACAAAATTCGGTCGGCAGCCTGGTTGATTAAGAGCATCCATCAGCGTCAGAAAACGATCTATAAAGTTATGGAGAGCATCTTAAAATTTCAACGAACGTTTTTTGAAAAAGGCATCGCTCACCTGAAGCCAATGGTGCTCAGAGATGTGGCCCAGGATATCAGCATGCACGAATCCACAATCAGCCGTGTTACCACCAATAAATACGCTTACACGCCGCAGGGTATTTTTGAGCTAAAATACTTTTTTAATAGTTCCATCAGGCGGGCAAATGGAGGCGACATTGCCTCCGCCAGTGTTCAGGAGAAAATCAGACAAATTATCGCAAGTGAAGATCCCAAAAAGCCCTACAGTGATGATAAAATTTCACAGCTTTTAAAACAAGACCATGAGATTCACATCGCACGGCGTACCGTAGCCAAATATCGTGAAATGCTCAAAGTTTTGCCATCCAACAAACGCAAACAAATTTAGGGGGGGTTTCGTATGCAGACTTCGGTAACATTTAAAAACCTCGATTCTTCCGATACCTTAAAATCATATGTTCAGGATAAGCTCGATCGTTTTGATCGCTTGCTCGATAATCCAGCCGAAGCCAATGTGGTGCTTTCGGTTGAGAAATTTCGCCATATGGCTGAAATCAATATTATTGGAGATCGCCTAACAATAAATGGCAAAGAAGAAACCGTTGATATGTACTCGGCCATTGATATGGTCTTGGATAAAATGGAGAAACAAATAAAGAAAAGTAAAGAAAAAATAAGAGAGCGTCGCAGTAACGCCAAATCTAGAAACAAAGAAATGTTAGAGGATGAAATGAGTGCTTCCGAAGATGAAACGGAAAGCCACATCCGAATCAAACACATCGAATATAAACCTATGGATGTCGAAGAGGCTGCTTTGCAGCTGGACTTGCTCGATGATAACTTTTTGGTCTTTACCAATGCGCGTTCAGACCAGGTCAACGTCCTGTATCGACGCAAAGACGGCCATTATGGGTTAATTCAACCAAGCAACTGACCTCATAACGGGTAGCGGGTTTTGATTGCCGCATTGGCTCAAAGGTGGTATAACGCGCTACCCGATTCTCTTTTTAGATAAATCCTATTCAATAACGCGTAAAAACAAGCTTGCGGGTTTAATTGTCAGAACACCATTTTCGGTTCATCCGGCAGTAAAACGTGCAAACCGCTGGACCGGATGTAAGTGGTATGTTGCTTGCCATAGATACAGCGAGTGCTATATGAAAATCCTTGATGTCATGTCAAAAGAAGCGATTTTAGATGACCTTAAATCGCAGAATAAAAAAGGAATTCTTGAAGAGCTGGTCGTTCCGCTGGCCGGCAGCACCGGTTTGAACGCTGATGACCTGGTACGCGTCCTCATGGAAAGAGAACGACTTGGCAGCACCGGCATTGGCGGTGGGATAGGCATTCCGCATGGTAAAATCAAAGATCTGGAGTCACTGGTGTTGGGGTTTGGTTTAAGCCGCAAGGGCATTGATTTTGAATCCATCGATGGAGAACCGACCCACATCTTTTTCGTCCTGATAACGCCCGAGGACTCTACCGGACTTCACTTGAAACTTTTGGCGCGAATTTCAAGAATTCTGAAAAATGACCATTTCAAGGAGCGCTTGATGAATGCGGCCGACCGGGATGAAATATTCGACATCATCAAGCAAGAGGATGAAGAGTTTTAAGCTGCATCGATCTTGTTTCCTGAACCCGTAATTCCAACCCGGCCTCCGTAGCAGCACCTACTTCGGTGGAGTTGGCCATTCCAGTATTTCAATATTCCGATTGAAGCGCAGCTTCTAAGTTTATAATGTGAAACAGCTAAATATTATAATAATAACCGGCCTATCGGGTTCCGGTAAAAGCACGGCCATGGCAGCATTTGAGGATGCCGGCTTTTACTGCGTTGATAACATGCCGGTCGCTCTCCTTCCCAAGTTTCTCGAATTACCCATTGAAAGTGATACCGGAATCGCCGGTGTCGCCTTTGTGATGGATCTGCGGGAAAAGGGATTTCTCTCCGAATACGGTCCTGTTTTTGAGTCCTTAAAAAAGGAAGGCTACGTCTTTGAATTCCTTTTTCTCGAAGCTGAAGAAGATGTCCTGGTACAGCGTTACAGTGCTACCCGCAGACAACATCCGTTATCACAGCAAGGCAAAAGCCTGCTGGAAGGTATTCGGGCAGAAAAGCAGCAACTGGGGAATTTAAGGACTGTGTCCGATAAAATCATTGACACTTCCAATTATACGGTCCATGAACTCAAAGCCAGTATCATGGAAATCGTCCGCAAGAGCAGAGCAAAAGTAGCGATGCGGATTCAAGTGGTCTCTTTTGGTTTTAAGTATGGGATCCCCTACGATGCTGACCTGATTGTAGATGTCCGTTTTCTGGTCAACCCATACTTCGATTCGGAGTTAAAACCTTTGGATGGCACACATTCTAAAATTAAAAAATTTGTATTAAACCATCCGGATACCCAGGCCTTTTTAGATAAATATATGGAATTGCTTGATTATCTGATACCCATGTATGAAAAAGAGGGCAAATCCTACCTGACATTAGGTGTCGGTTGCACCGGCGGCCGCCACCGCTCGGTGACCATCGCAGGCGCCCTTTTTGATCATATTCGAAAAACTAAAGATCAAATAGAAATTGTTCATCGCGATATTCATCAAACATCATAGTTTGAGCTTTTTTAAAATTGAATGAGCTAAAAGCAAAAAAATTGTATCATCACACTGAACTGCTTGCCGCGCTATAGCTGCAGCGACAGCGAGCTAAGCCCAGTAAGATTTGTGATCTAAACGATAAGAAACTTGGCGTCTTTGCACCCACGCCCGCCATGCGAGGCCGCAAGGCGAGGCGGGCGGGTTTGCGTGAGCCTGAATCTTTAGCTTATTCCATGCATTACTGAAGGAGCACCATGATCGGAATCGTAATCGTAACGCACAGTCAATTAGGAGATGCGCTCATCGAGGCAGCCGAGTTTATCATCGGCAGCAAACCGGAAGCCCTGGTGTCGGTATCAATTGATCTGACCGAAAGCACCGAGGTCTTGCGGAATAAAATTGCCAAAGGCATCAAAAAGGTCAAATCCAAAGATGGTGTCCTGATTCTAACGGATATGTTCGGCGGGACCCCATCGAATTTGAGTTATTCTTTCCTGGAAGAAGGAAAAATTGAAGTGATATCCGGTGTTAATCTTCCAATTTTAATTCAAGCGGCCAATATCCGTGACAAAATGAAATTGGGCAAACTGGCGGTCAAACTGGAAAAATTCGGCAAGAAAAGTATTTCCCTGGCAAGCGGTATATTAAAAGGAAACAAGCGGAGTTAGGATATGCCAGATTGGCAGCTGGATCCGGTAACGCCACAGGATCTAGATACCATTCTGACCATCGACCGCGCGGCATTTAAGCGGCCCTGGCAGCGAAAATCATTTGTAGCTGAATTAGTCCATAAAGATGCATTTGGCTATGTCGTCCGAAAAAAGGTAAATCAAAAAAGCAGTGATGTCATCGCGTATGTGTTTGTACGCGTTATCTTGAACGAAATGCATATCATGCGGATTGCAGTCGCTGTTAGTTTTCAAACCAAGGGGGTGGCCACCCGCATGCTACGGCAATGTTTTACACTTGCCCAACAGAAACGGCTTGACGCAGTTTATATTGAGGTTCGCCCCAGCAATACATCCGCGATTGCCCTGTATCGCAGAGCAGGTTTTCAGTCGCTGGGCACAAGACCCAATTATTATCCTGAAACCGGCGAAGATGCGCTGGTAATGGTAAAACATTTAAAGGTGACACCATGACCGTAAAAATGGGTATCAATGGGTTCGGTCGCATCGGACGCCTCGTGCTCCGCGCCGTCTGGAACCATCCTGAAGTACAGGTGGTTGCCATTAATGATCTGGCAGATGCTGCCACCATGGGCCATTTGCTAAAATACGATTCCGTTCACGGCAGGTTTGATGTGGATGTCACTGCCCAGGATGACCGCCTGCAGATAGATGACAAATCCATTGCGATCCGATCCATCAAAGAGCCCTCCAAAATTGGCTGGGAAAAGCTGGGTGTTGATATCGTTGCTGAATGCACCGGGTTGTTTCGCGATCGTGAAGGCGCGTCCGGGCATCTGACGGCCGGGGCCCGTAAAGTCATCATTTCCGCGCCCGCCAGTGATCCGGATATCACCCTTGTTATGGGTGTCAACTCAAATCAATATGATCCGCGCCGGCATCATATCATTTCAAACGCGTCATGCACGACCAATTGTCTGGCGCCGGTGGCAAAAGTGATCCTGGAAAATTTTGGTTTAAAATCCGGCCTGATGACGACCATTCACGCTTACACCGGTGATCAACGACTGCTGGATTTTCCGCACAAGGATTTGCGCCGTGCGCGGGCTGCTGCCCTTTCAATGGTGCCCACCACCACCGGAGCGGCCAAAGCGGTCGCCCTGGTGATGCCGGAACTTGACGGCAAACTCAACGGTTTGGCCATCCGCGTGCCAACACCCAATGTCTCCCTGGTGGATTTCGTGGCCGCAGTTGAAAAACCGGATACGACAAAATCAGAGGTAAATGCGGCCCTTAAAAGCGCTTCAGAAGGATCCTTGGCCGGAATCCTGGGATACAGCGAAGAGCCGCTGGTTTCAGTTGATTACAACGGCTCCCCGTTTTCATCTGTCGTCGATGCCCCCACAACCTATGTTGTCGGCAACATGATCAAAGTGCTGTCCTGGTATGATAATGAGGCGGGCTACTCTCACCGGATGGTGGATCTGGCTGCTATGATAGGCACCGATTTGTAAAATTTTTAAACCTAACATAGAATTCACACAAGGGGTTTAACTGCTATTAAAGGTTTCAGGTGTCAGGTGTCAGCAAAAAATTGTTAGACAATGAGAATCTACCAGAAGCAACCTAAAATAGGACTGCCCTCTGTGGCTCATAGAAAGCAGAGATTAAAATCGTTTCATTTACTATTCTCAGCAACGGCGTTCTGCCTGCTGTCTGATGTGCCCTGAAACCTGACACCTGACACCTGAATCCGATAAATGCTAAAATATGGAACTTCATTTGATATAGCCGGAAAGTTTGAATAAAGAAAGGTAACTAAAGATGGCGAAACGAAGACCGCTGATAGCGGGAAACTGGAAAATGTATAAAACGCCGAAAGAAGCCGCTGAAACCGCGCAGGAACTGGATCTGCGCGTGGGTTCAGTGGCTGATGTCGACATCATGATTGCCCCAACCTACACCGCCCTTGCCGCGGTGAGTGCTGTCACCTACAAGGGACCGGTGGCGCTCGGTGCACAAAATCTATTCTGGGAAACCGAGGGCGCCTATACCGGCGAAATATCAGCTTCCATGCTAAAAGCTGTGGGATGCACCTATTGTATCATCGGCCATTCCGAGCGCAGGCAGTATTTCGCTGAGACTGATCAGACCGTTAACAAAAAAATACGGGCGGCTATTGAGGCAGAGCTGATTCCGGTCTTTTGTGTGGGAGAAACCGAAAAAGAGCGTGAGGCCGAACAAACCTTTTCCGTGCTTGACAAACAGGTTCAAAAAGGGTTAGAAGGGTTGGTTTCAGAAGACCTGGATACGCTGGTCATTGCCTATGAACCGGTTTGGGCCATCGGAACCGGCAAAACAGCAACCGATGACCAGGCCCAGGATGTGCATCAGTTCATCCGCTCATTGGTGGAAAAACTTTACGGCAATGGGCTGTCTGAATCCATGCGGATTTTGTATGGCGGCAGTGTCAAGCCGGATAACATTGCCGGTCTGATGGAAATGCCGGACATTGACGGCGCCCTGGTGGGCGGCGCCAGTCTTGACGCCGAATCGTTCAGCCAGATTGTCAAATTTAAATAATATTTGGTTGGCCGGTTGTGCCGGTTAAGCCCGTTGAGCCCGTTAAAATTGGAAAAAAAATCCGATTGCAATAAATCTACCGGTAACGGGGTAAAGGGCTCAACCTTTAAAAAATATGTATTTTAGGTTAATATACACTAATGCCATTCAGCGTTAGATTTTTTTGTAGGGACAAATAAAAAAATGTCAATAATACTCGTCATCGTTCATGTAGCCGTATGTATTGCCCTGATTATGATTGTGTTGCTTCAAACCGGAAAGGGCGCTGATATGGGTGCTGCCTTTGGCGGCGGCGGAAGTCAAACCCTGTTTGGCAGTACTGGGGCCTCAACCTTTTTAAGTAAGGCCACCACCGTAGCGGCCATTGTGTTTATGCTGACATCCCTGGTACTGGCATACATGTCCAGCCATCGCACGGCCGACTCGATCATGCCCCAAATACCCGCTCCGGTAGAGCAGACGGCACCAGCGGCCCCGAGCGAGACGGCACCCCAGGAAAGTTCGACTCCGGCCCCGTCTGCACCGGCAGCTCAAGAGCAGACCGCTCCGCAGCAGAGCGAGGCACCGGCCAAACCGGCGCAATCAGAATAAACTGTGCTATAAACTTCATTCGTTGATTCACGAGCCGAAGTGGTGGAACTTGGTAGACACGCTATCTTGAGGGGGTAGTGGGCTACGCCCGTGCCGGTTCAAGTCCGGCCTTCGGCACCATAGTTTTACACGCAAAAACAGGTACTTACGTCAAGGTTCAGGAATGACGTGGGTGCCTGTTTTTATTTGGTAAAAATTTCAGGTGGTTAGAGGATTTTTTTTGGTGAGGTAAAAACGTCCACTTTATGTCCACATAAATAGTTAACTATTTCGGAGAAAGGAGATGATTTTAGAAAAAGAAAAATACCCAAAAGTTGAAGGTGTTGAATATGACATTGAGAAGCGTTGGGAAAATGGAATCGACCATCATCCTAAAAGCGAAGCTCTGATGGAGAAAATAATGAACGTTGATTTTGTTTGGAACGACGATTATTTCTGTTGGAAACGAGGTGGCGATGGTGATAACGGTGAATCCTTAATGTATCTTTTAGATATCATTTTTGATGAAGAAGATAAGTCAAAAGGAATTAAATCAGAAAATTGAACATTCGTCCACTACTCGTCCACAGTGACCGCAAACCCGCGCCAATAGCGGGTTGGTGCAGGTTCAAGTCCGGCCTTCGGCATACCATTAAAAAAAGAGAAACGGTTTCAGTAAGTTACAGGAGCTGTTTCTCTTTTATATGCAAAAATATGCAAACTGGCATTTGTTTTCGTACAACCTACACGGATTAGCAACCCGCATCAAGCGAGATCGTCTTCGATTTCATATCCTATTGATCGATAACCTCTCAGTCGCCTATCGTACATCCTTACCAAGACCGGTACTTCCAGATCCGCGTAATCGTAAATCACCACTTTTTTTTTGGTGTCGTGGATTCTGTGCAATCGACCGGCATATTGATTTAGAGTACCTCTCCAGGAAATTGGCAGAGTCAAAAATAAAGTATCAAGCCTTTCGTCATCGAATCCTTCCCCTAAGTACCGACCTGTAGCAAGGACCGCTTTTTCAGCATCATCGGGAAGAGAATTAAGTGCGTTTAATGCTTTCTGCCGCTGCTTTTTACCCATTCCACCTTTCATGACTATTAGATTTGTAATTTTGTTTTCAAGTAGGCCTTTTAGAGTTTCAAGATGCTCAACACGTTCGGTCAGGATAACTGGGAAACGATTTTTTTTAATGGCGTTCATTACATCGGAGACGATGACTTGATTGCGCTCATCGCTTTGTAATAAGGCTCTATAAATTTCGTGGATAGCAGTATACCGATCTGCCTCAAATGAAGCAGGCATCCTAAAGCTCGTTTCTCTGACAATAACTTTATGGGCAAAAGGTCTTTCTGACGCCTGTTTCTTATCATCTACTTTGTACCTAACCGGTCCACAATTCATAAAAATAATTGGATGGTGACCATCTTTTCTGGTAACTGTCGCTGAAAGTCCAGTAACGTATTTCGCTTTGCACTGTCGGGCAACGATTTCAAAGCTTCTGGCGGAAATATGATGGCATTCGTCCACAATTAGATAGCCGTATTTAGCCACAATATCATCTACCACTCCCTTTCGTCCTAAGCTCTGAATTGTTGCGACATCTATTATGCCGGTTGGCTTACGTTTTCCGCCGCCGATTTGCCCAATATCACTCGCAGAGACATCGAGAAAAGAATTCAATCGTGCGATCCACTGATGCAGAAGCTCTTTTAAATGAACCAGGATCAAAGTGTTTACATATCGCTTTGCAATTAAATAAGCTGCGACTACAGTTTTCCCAAATGCGGTCGATGCTGCCAACACACCGGTATCGTACTCCAGAAGAGCACCAGCTGCTTTTTGCTGTTCTGACCTTAGCCTACCCTTAAATTCAGCTTTTACTCGCTCGCCTTCGAACCTCTCGTCAACTATTTTTGGGCGGATTCCCAAAGAATCGAGCAAAGCAGTCGTGTCTTCAAGACACCCCCTCGGCAGACCAATATGTTTTGGGAAATCTTCGCAACAATGAACAATA
>JASJAN010000026.1 GCA_030066985.1 Desulfobacterales bacterium | reverse complement strand
GAAGCCAAAGCGTTGAGCATGGTGGAAAAAACCTTAACCGCCATGCGCTTGGGCGGCATCTGGGATCATGTTGGTTTCGGTTTTCACCGCTATGCCACCGATACGCACTGGCTGCTGCCGCATTTTGAAAAGATGCTCTATGACCAGGCCCTGATCGCCCAGACCTATTTGGAAACCTACCAGGTGACCCAAAATCCCTTTTACGCCCAAACGGCAGAAGAGATTTTCACCTATGTTTTGCGGGACATGACATCACCCGAGGGCGCCTTTTATTCGGCTGAAGATGCCGACAGCGAAGGCGAGGAAGGCAAGTTTTATGTCTGGCATTTGGACGCGTTTCAAAAGGTGCTCAACACAGAGGATGCTGCAAAATGGGGTCGGATATTCAATCTGCAGCCGGATGGCAATTTTGAAGATGAGGCCACCCGCCAAAAGACAGGCGCCAACATTCTCCATCTTGACCGGCCCCTGACCGAGTGGGCCAGAGAGCTGAATCTGGCAAGCGAAGCGCTCGATGAACAATGGGATCAGATACGCCAGAAGTTATATGCAGCTCGTGAGAAGCGGATTCACCCCCTAAAAGACGATAAAATTTTAGTCGATTGGAACGGCCTGATGATTGCGGCGCTTTCGCAAGGCGCTCGTGTTCTGGACAAACCCGAATACGCCGCTGCTGCTGAGAAATCAGCGCAGTTCATTTTAACCCGCATGCAGGCTGATGACGACCGTCTTTTTCACCGCTTCCGGGAAGGTGAACTGGCCGTTGAAGCCCAGGCCGCAGATTATGCTTTTTTGATCCACGGGCTGCTCAACTTATACCAGGCAACATTTAATTTGTCGTACGCTGAAAAAGCGGCTGCTTTGCAGGAAAAAATGTTGGCAGATTTTTGGGACCCCGACAAAGGGGGCTTTTATTCGACTGCAAATGAGGGCGAAGCCCTTCCGGTGCGCCCCAAGGAATTGTATGATGGCGCAATGCCCTCGGCCAATTCGGTGTCTTTGCTGAATCTGTTGTGGTTATCCCGTCTGACCGGTGACCCCCAATGGGACACCAAAGCCCAGGAGCAAATGCGCGCGTTTTCTGGTACGGTAAAGGCTCAGCCAACAGCTTTCACCTATTTTCTGCTGGGTGTCGATTTTGCCCTGCGGCCGGGCCAGGAGGTCGTTATCACCGGTGATCCCAACAAAACCGATGCGCAGCAGATGCTGGCAGCCCTGAATCTTAATTTTGCGCCCCATAAGGTCGCGCTGGTCAAATCAGATCAAAATGCTGAGCGCCTGGCCAAATTTGCCGGTTTTACCGATGGCCTGGAGCTTGCCCAGGGCAAAGCCACTGCCCATATCTGCAAAGGTTTTGCCTGCAAAGAGCCCACTTCAGATGTCCAGGAAATGGTTGATCGCCTTGTGGGCAAAAAATAAATCATAGCTAAAATCAAAATAACAGCTCGTGAGCGTATGATTGACATCCCGAAAATCCTCGCAGCGCAAAAGCAATTTTTCCAATCAGGACGCACAAAAGATCTGCAATTTCGCCTAAAAAACCTGGCACGGCTAAAAGAGGCCATCATTCAAAATGAAGATGCCATATTAAAAGCCCTCAACCAGGACCTTTCTAAATCAGGCTATGAAGGCTACCTGTCTGAAGTCGGCTTTATTTTGAATGAAATCCGTCTGGTCAGTCGCAAGCTAAATTCATGGGCCCGGCCGCGGCGTGTCAAAACACCATTTGTCCTGTGGGTGGCTTCAAGCCGCATTTATGTTGAGCCCTACGGGATCGCCTTGATCATTGCCTCCTGGAACTACCCGTTGCAGCTGTCACTGGCGCCATTGATCGGGTCTATTGCAGCCGGCAATTGCAGTGTCATTAAACCATCTGAATATGCGCCCCACACAGCTGCCATAATTTCTGAAATCATCTCTTCTCACTTTGATGATAACTATATTGCCGTCATCGAGGGTGATGCCCAGACGGGTCAAGCGTTGCTTGAAGAGCGTTTCGATTATATCTTTTTTACCGGCAGCGCTGCTGTCGGCAAATTGGTGATGACCGCAGCTGCCAGGCATCTGACTCCTGTCACCCTTGAGTTGGGGGGCAAAAGCCCCTGTATTGTCGATCAGGATGTCAATATCGATCAGGCCGCCCGCCGGATTGTTTTCGGCAAATTTCTCAATGCCGGACAAACATGTATTGCGCCGGATTATCTGCTTGTGCACACATCCAGCAGCCAAAAACTGCGGGAGCTCATTAAAAAATACGTGCGCCAGTTTTATGGAAACAACCCCCATAAAAGCACGGATTATGCCCGAATTATCAACCGGCGCCATTTCGATCGATTGGTTGGTTTGCTGAACGGCAGTCGGATCGTATTCGGCGGTCAAAGTGACCCGCAGGACCTTTATATCGCGCCAACTCTGGTCGAAGATCCTTCCTGGGAGCATCCGGTTATGCAGGAAGAAATCTTTGGTCCCATCCTTCCGCTGCTCGAATTTGATAATTTATCCGAGGTTGTTTCACTGTTGAATTCCCACCCGAAGCCCCTGGCACTGTATATCTTTTCGAACCAACCGCAAAACTGTCAACAAGTGATTGATGCGGTATCTTTCGGCACCGGTTGCATCAACGATACGGTCATTCAGGCCGGCAACGCCCATCTCCCGTTTGGCGGGGTGGGAAACAGCGGTATGGGGTGTTATCATGGCAAAGCCAGTTTTGATACGTTCTCCCATCATAAAAGCATTATGAAAAAATCGTTTACGTACGAGCCGCCTTTGCGTTATCCACCTTATAAAAATAAACTTTCCATTCTTAAAAAAATTCTGAGATAACTGTTCCATGACCAGCGCAAATCTGAAAGTTCTCCAAAAACAATTAATAACCTGGTATCAAGAGAATCTGCGGGATTTGCCGTGGCGTCGATCCAGCAACCCGTATCATATATGGGTTTCTGAGGTCATGCTGCAGCAAACCCAGGTCAATACCGTTTTAAAATATTACCGGCGTTTTATTAAAGCATTTCCGAGCGTAAAACGCCTGGCGCAGGCGGATGGGCAGTCGGTTCTCAAAATGTGGGAAGGGTTGGGATATTACGCACGGGCCCGCAACCTGCATCGGGCTGCACAGAGCGTTGTCCAACAGCAAAGCGGAAAGATACCGGACACCTGGGATGCTTTTCACGCTCTGCCCGGTGTGGGCGATTACATCGCCGCTGCTGTACTGAGCATCGCCTTTGAGCAGCCATATGCGGTGGTGGATGGCAATGTCAAACGCGTGCTGGCCCGCCTGTATAAAATCAGCGCCGCGGTCAATCAACCCCAATCCTATCGCCGGTTTAAATCAACCGCGCAAAAGCTGTTGGATGTAAAGCGGCCGGGCACCTTTAACCAGGCCATGATGGAACTCGGCGCCTTAATCTGCAAACCGCGCCATCCCGCTTGTGATGTCTGCCCGCTAAATCAAATTTGTCGGGCATATCAAACCCAGCAGGTGGCCCTTTTTCCGAAACGGATAAAACGCGCAGCCACGCCGCAATATCATATTGCGGTGGGGGTGGTTTTTAAAAATGACCAAGTTCTCATCACCCAGCGCAAGCCCGAAGGGCTGCTGGGTGGCTTATGGGAATTTCCGGGCGGCAAAATCAGAGATGGTGAATCAGCGTCTGCAGCCTGTATAAGAGAAATCAAAGAGGAAGTTAACCTGCGGGTAAAGATCGATCACCATCTGACGCAGGTAAAACACGCCTATACCCATTTTAAAATTGTCATGGAGGTGTTTTGCTGCAAGTATGTCTCCGGCAGGGTGTATTTGCGCGGACCGCAGGCATTTCGCTGGATCCGCCTCGCTGAATGCAAACAGTACCCGTTTCCCCGGGCCAATCATAAGTTCATTCCATTATTAGAACACTTTCAGCGCTCATCGGGGGCGCCATGACATCAGCAGATATGACGAACATCCTGCTTGTGCAGCCGCCTATCCGCGATTTTTATTTAACAACCAAACGCACCATCCCCCTCGGGTTGGCCGGCATTGCCGCCGCTTTGAGGGATGCCGGCTTTTCAGTTCATATCCTGGATGCCCTGGCCACCCAGAAATCGCGCAAACTCAAGCTGCCCGCTGAAATGGCCTATTTACAATCTTACTATAATAGATCCGATCGATCCCCGTTCGCCCTGTTCCATAATTACAAACATTTTGGCTATAGCTTCGACACCATAGGGCAACGGGTTAAAACCGCACAGCCGTTTCTGGTGGGTATTTCTTCACTTTTTACGGCTTACGCGCCAGAGACCCTCCGCACTGCAAAGGTGATTAAGACCCATCATCCAACCTGCAAGATCGTCGTTGGCGGTCACCACCCCAGTGTGCTGCCCGAACAGGTGATGGCTTCATCAGCTGTCGATTTTGTCATCCGCGGCGAAGGTGAAGTGTCAATGCCGTTGCTGGCCAAAGCGCTTCTAGATGGGTCGTCATATGAAAACATACCCGGTCTGGTTTTCCGCAAATCGGACGGCTGCCTGCATATCGGCGATCCGGCCATTATGGAGCATTTAGAAGACTACCCGTTGCCGGCCACCGACCTGATCGCCCGGCGCTATTACGGTCGCAACAAAAAAACCAGCACAGCGGTGGTTGCCAGCAGGGGATGCCCCTGGAATTGCAGCTATTGTTCGATGGGGGCTGCATCGCCTTTTCGCTATCGCAGAAGAAGCGTGGCTTCAGTGATCGCTGAAATCGAAAAAGCAGCCGATCAGGCCGAGATTGGATTTATCGATTTTGAAGATGAAAATCTTTCGCTCGAGCGGGCCTGGTTTCTGCAATTATTGGAAGCTATCCGCAAGCGCTTCAAGGGGGCTTTGCCGGAGTTGCGTGCCATGAACGGGCTGCTGCCGTCCACTCTGGATGAGCAGGTCATCGTTGCCATGCGGGCGGCCGGTTTTCGAACACTGAACCTGTCGCTGGGCAGCATGGAAGCTGCGCAACTATATCGATTCCAAAGACCGGATGTTCGCCGCGCATTTGAACGCGCCCTGGAAATAGCCTGCAGCAACGGTCTACAGGTAGTCGGCTATATTATCATTGGGGCACCGTTTCAAAAACCAGACGATTCTCTGAATGATTTACTGTATTTGAGCAAGCGTAGCGTTCTGGTCGGTGCCTCCGTCTTCTACCCGGCACCGGGCAGCAAAGATTATGCGCATTGTGCCGCCTTGGGTTTGCTGCCCGAAACCTTCTCCTGCTTTCGGTCCAGCGCCCTGCCCTTATCCCACACCACCACCCGCAAAGAAACGGTGACGTTGTTGCGGTTGACGCGAATCGTGAACTTTATGAAATCCCTTGTGGATAGCGGTCACAAATTGCCGCAACCGACACCCGCCAGCAAAGCTGTCAACGTATCGCAAGATCGCCAAGCTATCGGAAAACAACTATTGCAATTCTTTTTGCACGATGGAAAGATCAGAGGTATCACCTCGCAAGGTGAGATTTACGAACATGAGGCTAGCGTCGAATTGATCCGGGAATTTCATCACCGGTTGACGGTAACTGACATAAAAGGGGTTGTGGTCGACGGATAACATCATTTTAGTAACCATCGCACGATCAAATTAGAGACAACGCGCTTTTATACAAGCCTGAATCTTGTATGATAATTAATGTGAAGAGATGAAAACATACGATCCCAGAATGCATTCAGCCGAGCATCTTCTCAACCAGACAATGGACCGGTTGTATCAATGCGGCCGTTGCTTTAACGCTCACATTGAGCGTAAAAAATCCAAGTGTGATTACCATTTCGACAAAGCCCTGAGCGCAGCTGAAATCGAGGAAATCCAAAAGCAGGTCAACCAAAGGATTCAATCCGATTTGCCGGTGAGCGAAAACTTTATCTCAAGATCAGACGCAGAGAAACGATTCAATGTTGAAAAACTGCCGCCCGATGCCGGAGACAGAATTCGGATTGTCAGTATCGGTGATTATGACCACTGCCCCTGCATTGGCCCGCATGTCCGTTCAACCGCAGAAATCGGCATATTTAAAATAACTTCCACCAGCTTCGAAAATGGCGTCTGCAGGATTCGCTATAAACTCGAGAGTTGATTATCCTGCGCAGTTGGCAATGGATACCGAGGATGATTGAAAGACCGCTGCCTAATCTCGTACTCGTCCTCGTACTCGATAATGAAATTTTTTGAAAAGAGTTAAAGTTGTCTCAAAAATAGGTGATCATCCACAAGGGCTTAAGCACAAGACGGGATTTCGCATTAGACCTTGTTTAGATTGAGGTGATGAAAAGGCAAATATCTCTCAACCTAATTTAAAAAATCCTCACCGAAAATCTGGCTAAAGCTAAACAACAGTGCCAGAAAATAGAAATTTAAACCCATCTAAAAAAGCGTGGATAAGGGTTCATGGCAAGGCGCGCTTCGGCGAAAAAGCGGAGCATACACGTCAGTATGTGAGCATTTTGAGGCGAATCGCAACACAGCCATGGGCCCTTTAGACGCGTTTTTTTAGATGGGTTTTAGAAGAGTTGAAGGCGGGTCCGATAGGCCTCAACAACCTCTTCAGGATCATCGGTGATCACAATATTTTCCTGAATCCAGGCGGGCGCCCGGCCATGATGGACCATATCCTGAATTTGCTGATCAATGCCGTTCCAGTATCCCTTGCGGCTTTCGGTATCAAACAAAATGACCGGCACCTGTTCCAGGATAGAAAGCTTCATATTGCACAGTGTTATTCCCAGCTCCTCAAGGGATCCCAGACCGCCGACATTAAAAATCGGAAAAGATGCCACCTCAAACCATTTTTGCCGGCTGTGTCGACAGGTGGCCTGAAAGACCTGACAAAAATCGACATCGGTGGTCATGGATTGATCGGTAATATCCAAAAAATTGGCCCCGGACAAAATACCGCGGTTGCGCGCCAGCGTATTGGCTTGCTCCATGACACCGCTGCCACCGCCGGTAACAATGCCGATGCTTTGGCCCCAGAATGCGATCAATGCATCCATTAGATGCCCCAGACGTCCCTGACCCTCTTTTGAAAGCCGCATATTTGAGCCATAGAAGGCAAACAGCATCGACTTGTGAAAATCAGCCATTCGTTCAGGCAGTACGAAATAACCCATGCCGTCGCGCATGGTGTGGACCATGAGGCAGCCGTTCAAGCCCGATACCCAATACACTTCAATGCCGAACGCGTGGTATTCCTGTAAGCGATTGTGATCCAGTTGTGACAGAAACGGGCCATGCTCGCAGGAGGGCTCGTAAAAATATAGTGCCTTGAGTTTTCCGTCGCAGGCCAAATTGATGATATCGCGATGCTCAATTAAATTCGGGAAATACTTGATGGCCATAACACCCGGTGAATCTTTAAAGCTATCTGCCAGCTTGGAGGTCGCATATTCATGATTGCATTCACTGGTCGGGGAAAAATCGCGGCGTGCAACCGCACACAATGCATGGGTCGCTTCACAGGCACTGTCGGGTCCGTTTAAATAGATGCGCGCATTTTTGAGGGCATTCATTTTATCTTCAATAATTGCGACTGGTTTGTCCAGGTAGTGACAACTAATGGGTTTGGGAGGCTCAAATCGCTTTTCCAGCTCGCGCATTTGCCGGTAGCTGAAAAAAGTACCGTTGTCACTGCTTTTTTCCGGATTCATGCTGTTTTTGGATTTGGCAACATTGTACACTTTGGCGCTGATCAGCGGATTCACTATGGGATGACGTGTGTGGTTGACGATTTCCAGATATATGCGAATGCCGCGGGTCTTGATGGGGTCCAGAACTGTGGCCGGTAAATTTCGGCCCAATTCAAAACCGCTTTGCAAAACAACATAATGCTCATTGAGATACATGGAGCAGGTCGTCACAGCACCTTCGCCGGGTGCAATATTGAGCGCTGTTACCGATTTGCGCACCTGGTAGCGATTTAACAGTTCCCGTCCGTCTTCGCGAAGCAATATACGCCCCAGTGCTTCCTGATCGAGGGGCTCCTTCAACTCGCAGATGACTTTGTGGGGAGCAATCACGATACTGCCGTCGGCTGAAATCGTGGTGGAAGCCGGTAATTTGAGCTGGGAGTGTTCGATGGCCTCTAAAACTTCATCAGAGGTCAAAAGCGCTTCAGGATCGCAGAATACCAATCGCCCGACCGGCAATCCCAGGGTAATAAATTCACGCAACGCTTTGAGTCCAGGATAGCCTGGAATGACCGGTGAGGCCACTTGGTTTAAAGTGATCTGATCACCTGCCAAGGCTTCGGCTGTCGGCGGTTCGCATTTGATCTGGACACCCAGACGGGCAATTCTGGATCGTTCGCTAAAAACAATATGCTCGGATTGTTTTTCCAGTCGCGCAACAAGCGGATCGTTTAAGCCGAAAGTCGTTTGGAAAGTTATTTCCCGGGAATTTGAATCCACTATTTTGGTGATGACCCCATCAGCGGATTGTATCAATCCACGGTAAGTAAGATTTTCCCGCTCTGCTTTGGCCATTTATCAGTCCTCAATTCAATTATGTATGATATTTATTGGTATGACCGCCCTCAAT
The DNA here is from genome assembly GCA_030066985.1 of Desulfobacterales bacterium. Classification (NCBI taxonomy): domain Bacteria; kingdom Pseudomonadati; phylum Thermodesulfobacteriota; class Desulfobacteria; order Desulfobacterales; species Desulfobacterales bacterium. Next base: position 38,045 of record JASJAN010000026.1, on the reverse strand, counting down.
TACAACGACCATGAATGCCGGACACTTGAATGGGTCCAGCTGAGGATGGTTTGCAATTCATGTGATAGATTGGTAACGCGTTGGTGATTCGCAACAATAGACTGAAGTGGCAGGGAACCGCTGCCATGCGTTTATTATACAGTTTATAAACGGTTTCATCTATAAAAACTTAAGAATTTATGGGCTGTTGACAACTATTGATGTGTGAAAGTCGCGATCAAAAGGCTGGTGGTGAGATGAATTGAATTAAAAATCACGCAGCATCCAATAAACGAATTTTGACATACATGGGGTGTTAGATGTTAGATGTTCGGATTTTCAGTCAACATGTTTTCGATAATCTTAATCAGCGATGTATCGGTGATCAGTTCATCTCGTATTCTATTGAGCTTTATTTCCTTTAGCATCATATTGTCCAGAACCCACCCGAATCCCAGTTGCTCAAAAAAAATTATGGTCTCCTTATCTACTGCCAAAACGCATCCTCCGATCAATATATGAATTTCGCTATCCTGCCGTTGTATTTTTTTTCGTCCTCGAGCTCATCTCGGCCTGTTCTTCAGGTGTTTTGTGTGCAATCAAATTCTAAAAACATCCTGATTTCCATGTATTTTATATATCGTCACTTTGGGCCGATAGCTTTAGGTAATTATCAATGTCGGAAAATCCAACACTCGAAGTTGCCTCAAAAATGCATCTAACTCTCAAGGGCTTTGTTGAAAACCAATTTAAAATACTCGAATACTATCGTGTATGCTCCGTTTTTAAATTGGTTTTCGCCGCGCCCTTGAGCGTAACCTACTATTTTTGAGACAACTTCAACTTATGGATAGTTAAAATTATTAAATGTTTTAAGAGGGTTATAATAATAATGCAAAAAGGAGTAAAATTCATGACATAGGGTTTTTATTTGACAGGGTAAAGTCTTGATTCTATTATTTTATTATTCTTGCAAACGATGAATCCACATAGAGTAAAACTTCGGGTAAGGATTAAAAAACGCTTTTGATGCCATGAGTATTTCTTACGAAATGTCGCGATCTGAATGGGGAATTGAGAACAATTTTAAAGGGTTGTTCGTTTGTGATTTTGATGGGACTTTGCTGCGATCAGACCGCAGTTTTTCCGATCAGGATTTGGAAGCCTTAAAACACATCGGTGAGCTTGGTATCGTCAGAGCGATTGCCACCGGCCGTTCATTCTACTCCATCAATACGATTTCAATTTCACATCTGCCGATTGATTTTCTTATATTTTCCAGCGGTGCCGGTATCAATCGGCATCCTGCGGGCTGGCTGATCCGCAGTTCGGGTCTGGAAGAGCATCAGGTGCACCAGGCGATAAAAATCCTAAAGACAAATAACCTTGATTTTATGGTTCACCGCCCGGTTCCGGAAAACCATGCATTCAGCTATTATGAAGCCACCAAAAACAACTCGGATTTCAAAAAACGCATCGAGATCTATCAGCAGTTTGCACAGCCGCTGGAAGCCAACCCGGATGGATTTGACATGGCGGCGCAGCTGCTTGCCGTGGTTCCGCCCGAAGATACCCGCCCGCTGATGCAAACCCTGCGCAAGGATTTACCGGGCTTCAGTGTAATCCAGACGACATCGCCGTTAGATGGGCGCTCCACCTGGATTGAGATTTTCCCGGCAACTGTATCAAAAAGTCTCGCTACCGCTTGGCTGGCCGAAATGTTTAACCTGGACGCCCATCAGGCGCTTTCGGTTGGTAATGATTATAATGACCTAGATCTGCTGGAATGGGCTGGAAGCAGCTTTGTGGTTGCCAATGCGCCGCCGGATCTGGTCGAACGATTCCCGACCGTTGCCTCCAATGACGATGGCGGTGTGGCGGAAGCCATTCATCGCTGGCTGGCCTCAAGTTTATTCAATCACACATAAGCTTCTTGTTGCGCGCTGCGGGTTGCGGGTTTCGCGTTGCAGGTTGAATGGTCGGCCGGGCGCGGTTTATTCCCGCCCGCATGGAATCAAAATCGATCTTATTGACCTATACATTCCAAAAATGTTTCAAGTATTGAGATTATTTTGACCATAAAATAGAAGCTGCCTGCAAAATAGCAGATCACGCTTAAGGGCAAGGCGCAAACCGATTCAAAAGTGGAGCATACACGACAGTATTCGAGCATTTTGAATCGGTTTGTAACACAGCCCTTGAGTGTTAGATGCATTTTGCAGGCAGCTTCTGATTAGCCGGCAACTTCCTTGACTGCCTCTTCAAAAATAGTCAACCCCAGATCGATTTCCTTAGCACTGACCGTCAACGCCGGGCAAAACCGGATGCTGTTTGCGCCGCAGCCTAAAATCAGCAGGCCTTTTTCAAAGGCCTTGCGAATGATGGCCGGCCGCCATTTGGTGGCCGGCGCTTTGGTCTCCCGGTCTTTGACAAATTCGACCCCCACCATCAGGCCTTTGCCGCGGACATCTCCCATGCATTCATAGGTCTTTTGGAGCTCGTGCAGGCCCTTCATCAGCCGTTTTCCCTGAGCAGTGGCATTTTTCATCAAACCCTTTTCCAGCAGTTCAATGGTTGCCATGGCAGCCTGGCATGAAATCGGATTACCGCCGAAAGTGGACGCATGCGAGCCGGCCTCCCAGTTCATAATCTTGGCCGGCGCGACCATGGCGCCCAGCGGCATACCGGAAGCAATCCCTTTGGCAATAGCGATAATGTCGGCTTTGGCCTTGAAGTGCTCGATGGCAAACATCGTACCGGTGCGTCCCATGCCCGACTGCACTTCATCGGCAACGTAAAGGATCCCGTACTTTTTAGCGATGCGATACATTTCCTTGTGGAATCCCGGAGGTGGAACGATGTAGCCGCCCTCACCCTGGATGGGCTCGATAAATATGGCAGCCACCTCCTCTGGCGGAACGGTGGTGCGAAATAAGGTATCTTCAATCCATTTGACGCAGAACAGGTCGCAATCTGGATAGCACAAATTGTAGGCACATCGATAGCAATAGGCATACGGAATATGGGTAATGCCGGGCACAAAGGGGTTATAGTGTTTTTTCTGAACGGTTTTGCTGGCTGTCAAAGATAAAGCGCCCATGGTACGCCCATGAAAAGCACCGAAAAAAGCGATATTCAGCTCGCGTTTGGTATGCCAGCGCGCCAGTTTAAACGCTGCTTCTACAGCTTCTGCTCCCGAGTTTCCAAAATACACCCGTTTGGATCCATTGCTCGGAACGACGGATGCCAGTTTCTCCGCCAGCTGAATCTGCGGCGTGTAGTAAAAGTCAGTTCCGGACATGTGCAGCAGCTGCTCGGCCTGGTTTTGAATGGCTTTCACCACTTGCGGATGACAATGGCCGGTGGCATTCACGGCAATACCGGCCGTAAAGTCCAGAAAAGTGTTGCCATCAACATCATGAACCCACATGCCTTCGGCCTTATCAACCACCAGCGGGTAAACCCGGGTGTAAGATGGCGAAACGTATTTTTTATCCAGTTTAATTAGTTTTTTGGCGCGCGGTCCCGGCAGTTTCGTTTTAATCGTCGGTTTCTTTGGCATGGCTCCTCCAGCAAGAGATTCAAACCCAATCTGAATATCAGCCTTAGCTGTAATTCAAATTCTATCTATATGCTTATATTACAATAGTTTACCTTATTATTGGAAAAAGTGCAAGAACGTGCTGCCTTTCGCAAAAATACCGTTAAGAATGCAGATAAGCAAACAGCATGAATCTGCTACAGTTTTAGTTGCTTCTGACCGATAATCGTATGGTTACCCTTAAATTAGAGAGGTTACATGATCGCACCCTTAAATACGCATTTTGCATCCGCACCGTTGGAGCATATCGGCGGCAAACAGCCCGTACCGCAAGGCATATCGACAGATGGGCAACAGCGGCCAGAAAAAGCGGACAAGGTGCGGATATCTGATCAAGCGCGCGAAAAACAAAGCGCCCAGGCAAATGAAAGTGCCGGCATCAAAGATCAAAACAACCTCAGTGAAGAAGAAAAACGTGAAGTCGAGAAACTGAAACAGCAGGACCAGGAGATCAAGGCCCATGAAAGGGCCCATATGGCAGCCGGTGCAGGTGTCGTCAGGGGCGGTGCCAGCTATAAATATGAACACGGTCCGGACGGGAAGATGTACGCTGTCAGTGGCGAGGTCAAGATTGATACATCCAAAGAAAATGACCCCGAAGCGACCATTCGCAAAATGCAGCAGGTAAAAAAAGCCGCCCTGGCACCGGCCCAGCCTTCAGCACAGGACCGCAGTGTAGCTGCCAAGGCCGCCCAGATCGAAGCTGAAGCCCGCATAGAGTTACAGGAACAAAAAGCAAAAGAAGCGGAAGAAAATTCCCCTAACCCTGAAGAATCCCCTTTTGGTATTGCCGCAGATCCATTTGCTGATCCAAGCAATTCTGACTCAATAGGCCACAATCTGAGTATTATGGCATAATTCAGATAATCTGAGGTTCGCGCTACAGCTATTTTTTACATTTTAGACCTAATTGTGATAAGATCCATTCCTCACTATAAAATTCAGAAAACCGCGAGATTGGAGCCCTTATATGACGGCAGTAATCAACAGGAGTGTAACGCTTCACCAGGGGCGGGTGTTTAATCTGGTAAAAGAAAATTACACTCTGGATAATGGCGTGACTTCGGAGATGGACTTTATTCAACATCCAGGCGCAGCGGCCATGGTGCCCATGTTGAATTCGACCGACGTCATTTTAATCAAACAATATCGGCACGCCCTGCGGGAATTTATCTGGGAAATTCCGGCCGGCACTTTAGATCCCTCAGAATCGCCCTTGAATTGCGCTCAGAGAGAGTTGATAGAAGAAATCGGGTATTCGGCAGCCGACTGGCAGCCACTGGGAACCATTACCCCTTTGCCGGGCTGCTCGGATGAACGTATTCATATTTTTCTGGCATCGGATTTGCGGCAGGCTGAACAGGATCTGGATGATGATGAATTGCTAAAAGTGCATCCGATAAAGCTGGAGAAGGCTATGCAGATGATTTTGACAGGTGACATCAGCGACGGCAAGACCATCTCCGGGCTGTATCTGGCCTACAACTGGCTTCAAAATAATTAACCTGGTATTTGCACTGATTTTTTTTATTAACCGCAGACGCACGCAGACATTCGCAGACACTATCTTTTCCTTGCTCGACCCGTCTTCGCTCCGGTGAGCTTCGCCGCGGCAGACTTGAGCAAGGAAAAACTGCATGCCCTTCGGGCAAACAGTTTTTTTCTTTAAATAAAAATTGGTAACTTTATTGTGCCCAAATGCCACAGACAAACCTTGGGATTTGAGTTTTAATCGCAAAGCGATTGGAGGATTTTGTCCGGTCAGGTCGACCGGATAAAAAAATTAAGTCTGCGGGCGTCTGCGCCTGTCTGCGGTAAATTAAAACTCAAAGCCTCTGACGGCTCTTCTTAATCATCAATCGGATTTTTTGCCGGTCATACTATGAATTTCCACTTTTATGACCAGCGTTTTGCTTAACGCTTTATCGGCATATTCAAAATCACCGTCTGCATACTGCCCCATGATAATATCAAGCGCCCGGCACTTTTCCGCAGAATCCTCTACAAAACTGGCCGTTCCATAGCCAATCACACTTCGGAAATTCATCCCCCAGGCACAGGCGGTTTTACCGGGGTTGATCTTCGTGTTGACCTCAAATTCAAAACACACCCGGTTATTGCGGTTTAAGATCTCAATTTTTCGACCTTCCCGGGCCGAATGGAAATACAAATGATTGCCATCATAACCAAAGCACAGCGGCACAATGTAAGCCACGCCTGCATCCGCCAATCCCAGCCGGCAAACCTGTGAATCACGTATAATGGCATCCATTTCAGTTTTATCGGTGATTTCCTTTTCTTTTCTGCGCATACCTAACCCCTTTTTATTTATTGATCGTAGACACACATGGCGAGTCCAGTGGTAAAGTGACCGCAACTCTCTATCATAAACCTTCTTAAAATATCAATATAGTGAGATAACTTAACCTCTGCAGATCGGTTTAATGTGAAAGTTGTTTAACGATTGTACGCCGTTATGCAGCACAGCTTAGATTCTGTTTTTTTATTTTATGATGATAGTTAGAATTCGGAGTTTCAAAATGAGGAATGGTGATAGATCATCTAACGGTGGCAAGCCTGGGAGCGGGTGATTCTTGTTCCTGAGCCTGCTCCTGGTGCTGCCGTTCCAGAGTGGGTAGAACAGCGATGATGCCGGCAATAAACCAGAAAGGCTCCATGATCCGTACAATTATGAAGGTATTGGCTCCGATTGCATGGACTAAAAGCCCAACATAGCCAGCCAAAAATCCTAACGCAAGCCCCTTATAGTATGGTATTTTTACGGTCTTCATACAGTCTATAGCCATTTTCAAAACAGAAAACACAAGGTACAGGAAGGCCATTAGTCCCAATAAACCGGTTTCGATAAGCACTCGGGGATATTGAGCGTCTAAGAAATTATAACCGGTAACACCGTAACCAATTATCGGTTTCTTGGGCCAGTCTGACAGAAGCTTTTGTAAACTTGCTATTCTGGCAGATGTCGATGTATCCAGCTGGACATCCCCGATCTGGACCTGACCGGCTTCCTCGGGTTGTGTAAATGTATAAAGTACGCGATCCTTAACTTCCTGGGGAAGAAACAATGGACTTGATAGAAGAGCCAGAGTTAAAAATCCCGTAATAATGATGCGATGTTTGCTAAGCATTGCAAAAGCAAAACATGTCGCAACTAAACCCAGATATGAAGTACGGGATTGGGTAAACAGAAAAGCGGGTATGATCGCGATAATCAAAAACAGATACAACTGTTTAGACCTTGCGCTTTCTGACTTTAGCAATAGGCCAGCCGTCATTGAACCCAATAACAAAAGATAGCCGCCAAAGGTATTGGGCTCACCGATTTCGCCTTCAAACGGGGCACTGACACGCTCTCCAGTCGGAATTTGAAGAATTCCAATAGCGGATGTAATAAAGCAGGTCAGCAAAAGGCAAAAAACAAAGCGTTTTACCTGATCGCTGCTCTTTAGATGATTGACCACCATAAAATAAACAATAAAATATTCGATGTACTTTAATACAAATAAAGGCCCGGTTTTAGCATCCACTGTTCCCGCTAAAATGCCAATGCCTGTCGGCACCAGACAGGCAAGTATGTAAATGAATATGGGTTTATTCAATGGTGTTTTTAGGAAGAGACCGATTTCTTTGTCGACGGCAGTTCTGGCAAACCAGCTAAAACCAATGATAACCAGCAAAAAATCTTCGAACCGCAGCGTAACACCCCTCTGCAATGATCCACCGGAAGTCTCAGCGACGTTGAGTTCCGGGCTCAACAGCATTGAAAATATCAGGATATACAGACCCCACTCAACATTGATAAAAGAAATAACAAATATAGCAGCCACGAGAGCTATGATGATGACAATAGAAGACGAAAATTGCGAGATCAGAAAACTCGCAATGAGGGACAGAGCAATAAAGCAGACCAGTAGGATATTGGGTCGCACAATTATTTCCTGAAATCTAAAAATAGAATAGAAATGTCACATGAAGAATAAATGCTATGAGCTGGCAACTTTTCTTTTGGGTTTAATTTTATTTGATTTGTTGGGGTTTTTTATTTGCTTTTCTTTTTTAGCTGTAGATTCATTCCCATAATAGTAATAGGAATGATACTGGTAGTATTCTGGCCCCGCATCTGATTTTACTTTGTTTAAAATGACACCGGTTAACTTGGCATCGACATTTTCAAGATTGCCCTTGACCCGCTTTAACACACCCCTTCCGATTTTGCCGGTCATGTAAACCAGGATGACCCCGTCTACCAGGGTTGCAATATCCGAAGCATCGGCCACCGGCATCACCGGCGGTGCATCAATAAAAATGAAATCATAGGCGCTTCCGGCTTCTTTTAAGAACTTTTTGAAGCGATGGGATGTTAGAATTTCAGATGGATTCGGCGGTTTGGTCCCGGCCGTTATGATGTGCAGCGTATCCATGCCCGGCGTTCTCAGGATGTCGTCAATTCCAAAATCACCGAGCATGATGTCGGAGATGGCATTGGTGACTTCATTCCAGTGGTAATTTCCCAGAACATAATCCGTCAGTCCCGGAGAAATGGGCAGTCCATAATACTTGTTGACCAGTGGCTTGCGCAAATCACCATCTACCAGCAGCACTTTGTTGCCGGCCTGGGCCATAATCAGGGCCAGGTTAATGGCATTAACGGTTTTCCCCTCCTGCACGAAAGCACTGGTAATCAGGTACGATTTCCCCTTGGTTTCCACCCGCAAAAACTGTAGGTTGGTCCTCAGAGCACGGAAGGCCTCTGCGCCCATCGAACCGGGTTTGAAGTGCGTCACCAGATCACGCGTCCGCGTCCTTTCCGGTTCCCTGCGCTTGCCGCCATTTTTTTTATCAGTTTCTTCACTCTGCAGGAGCGGGATGACACCCAGCACCGGCACCTGTAACAACTCTTCTACATCCTCGATTCGGCCCATAGAGGTGTCAAACACTTCGGCCATAAAAGCAAACACAATGCCAATGATCAATCCGATGACCAGTCCGGTCGATACAATGATCAATTTAGATGGAATGTTGGAAGGTTTGTTCGGCGGCACCGCCGGTTTAACAATAGAAACCTGCTCCACTTTACTGGATTCGGCAATCAAGGTTTCCTGGTATCTTTCTTTGAGCTGGGAATATAATGAGGCCTGCAGATCGACCTCTCTCTGGAGCCTGACCAGCTGCAGTGCTTTTTCCGGCAACCGTTTGTTTTCCTCCTGCAGTTGCGAAAGCCTTTCCGCATGGTTTTTGACTTTGGCTTGCAGTGACTTGAGTAAGGTATTGAGCTCTTTTTCAGCTTCGTAGATGATCGCCCGAATTTGATTGTCGACTTCCTGCACCTGCGGGTGCTTGGCCGTGAAATTGATCAGCAAGGTCTGGCGTTTAATAAACAGCTCGCTGAGTTTCTTTTTGTATGTGTATAAAGGCGATTCCTGACCGGTAGAAAAAAACACTTCCTTGAAGCGCTTTATGGAACCTTTTTTGCTTGAGCCCAGCGCCTTTATCTGGGCGGCAACCTCCTCTGCTTCCGATTTTAGATCATCATATTCTTTTTCGACGCTATAGAGCCTGTCCAGGGTATTCTGGGTCTGGGTATCCATCGAAATCAGGGCATAACCTTCTTTGAAAGCTTGGAGATTTTTTTCGGCTTCTTTGAGTTTGACAGATGTCACGCTTAACTGTTCTTCGATAAAAGTTTTGGTCTCAAATGTCTGTTTGTTTCTTTCGCGAGTGTTGAAATTCTTATAAGCGCGGGCAAAGCCATTGGCAATGGCAGCGGCTTCCACAGGATCTTTCAAGGTGACTTTGATATCGATGATATTGGTGCCATCCTGATGTTCGGCTTCAACGATAGATTTGAGATGTTGAATAACAGAAAGGAACTGCTTGTCGCTGCGGATATCATCCGACGAAACATCTTTGGGTATTTTGCCTAAAATTTGGGCTGCATTTGCCAGTACCGGGAAGCTTTGAATGATGTAGGCATGGGTATCCATATTTTCTGCCTGGGCCCAGTAAGCACCCGTCAAAATGGAACCAATATTGGCGGATCGATCAATTTTAATGGCAGCAACCGCCTCGTAAAGCGGCACAGGCTCTTTGAACTTGGCAAATCCGAAACTGCAAATGCCTACCAAAACAATCAGAAACAGAATCGGCGCTTTTCGTTTACGGATAATATGCCAGTATTCTCTTAAATCTACGTCATATTGCGCCATACCTAATTTCCTTGATTTACCCCTGTCATCAAATCGGGATTTATCTCTGGTCCACTTGATGGTCGCCAACCACTAAAAATATTTATATTTTTGAGGTTTTCGCCTGGAGGATAACTGATCTAAAATAAAAACACCGAACAATCATTTTATCTTTTGTAGACCCTCCAGGTCTTACCCGGCGCCTGAAGGAGTTCAAAGATAGGCCTGACCTGTTCCCAGAAGCGGTTGAAATCGCCAATCCGGCTGCGCGGCACATACACCAGATCTCCGGGGGCTAAGACCACATTTTGAGATTGATCTCCTGCTTCGAGCAGAAGATCTAAATTTGCTGATATGACTTCGGGCCGGGTAATGTCACCCCGAATGACCCGGGTATTGGATTCAGTGGCAAAAACCGTGGGTCCGCCGGCTTCGGCAATGACATTCGCAAGCCGGATATTCGCGTCATTGAATGAGTACGTGCCCGGCTGCATGACCTCACCAAATACGTGGATGCGGTTGCCATCCTTGGATAAGGTCGGAATAAAAATCACATCACGATTGTCCAGTATGAAATCCTTGCCGGGGTCTCCCTGCTGGATGGCCTTGAACAGATTTACCGAAATGGTTTCACCGCTTGCGCGTCGAATATTAACGCCGCTCAGGTTCGCATTTTCAGTTGGTCCTCCAGCTTTTGTCACCATTTCCAGCAGTGTTGTCTTGCCCGTCAGACGATACTCACCCGGACCTGTCCCAGCGGTATTCCTGAAGGCAATCGCTCCGAGAAGCGTTATTGTTTTACTTATATGCTCTTTGATAACCACATCAATTTTGGGTTTTCTGATATAGCTTTTTAGCCTTTTTGTCAGTTGTTGATCCAACTCTAGGGCGGTCAGTCCATCGACAGGAAAATCTTCAACAAAACGGAAGGAAATTTTGCCGTCCGGGCGAACTTGAATTTCCTCTTTTGTGGCCTTTGTCCCTTCCCAGTTGGTGATCTCAAGGATATCACCGGGGCCGATTTTATATTCCACGTACCCATTGGTTGTTTTAAAAACTTCGTTTTCGGTGGGCACTGCTAAGGCCGCCAGTCGATCCACACTTGCCAGTTGTTGAATTTCCATGTTACGGGTGCGAACGACAGGGCCCGAATTAGCAGGCAGAATCTGAATGCCTTCACCATAATTGGCAGCACAGATCTCCGCATGGCCATCAGCATTCAAATCAGCCAGGGCCAGGCCATAATAATTGCCTTCAGCAGGGAATTTCCCCTTGAAGAGTTCCCATCCAAGGTTGCCTTTATTTCTTAAGGCAATAAGCCCTTTTGAGTCCAGAGAACCCGCCACCAGGTCAACAAAAGTATCGCCATCCAGATCAACCGGTACCACATACCAAAAACTGGGCTTTTCCGGAAACGGCATTTTTTGCTTTCCGGGGGTGGTGTCCGATCGCTTGCGCCTTCTAACATCTTTTACCGGTCCGACAACGTATGTAAAATTACCATTGCCATCTCCCAGGAATGTCTGAACACCCGCTTGAAAAGTTGCGGCTAAAATATCCTGATTGCCGTCGCTGTTGATATCACCGACATTGACGCCGTAAAAATTTCCGTCATCCAGGGGTTCTGTCGATAGCCATCTTCCGGTGCCGTCACCCAGCCAGACCCGCAAGCTGCCATGCAGACCCCAGCCGGCGCCAATCAAATCCGGAAAGCCGTCTTTATTTACGTCCGCCACCGCAACGCCAATGTACCGCCCGAGTGTTGTGGGGCCTGTCTCTACCACCCAGCCGCCCCTGCCATCTCCCAGCCACACCTGGACACCGGCTTTTTTATCCTCGGTGGAATTGGCGGCAATAATATCCATGTGCCCGTCAGAATTGACATCCGCCGTTGTTACGATTTCATATTTGTTGATTTTGACGGGCCCGTTTTGCTGCTGCCATTGCCGATCGGATTGATTCATCCACAAACGGATGCCGGAGGTTTCTTTTTGAACCGAAAAGACAATGTCATTGAGCCCGTCGCCGTTGAAATCCGCAACGGCGACCGAGCGCACCTCACCATGGACCGGCAGGATCTGAGGTTCAGAAACCGCACCCTGGCCATCCCCGTAACTGATGGTTATCATGCCGGGCGACGCTGCGCCACCGACAACATCCAGGTTTCCATCATTGTCCATATCCTCGATTACCACCGCCCGGAATTTGCCGGCAACGACAAAATTCTCCGCCTTAGGCGGACCGGCCGATCGAGGTTTGGCCTCATAGGCTTTGTGCTGCGCACAGCCCAAAACCATCAACATGATAAGGCATCCTGCCCATACCAATCCAATTCTTGAACGGGTATTCATTTTTCCAATCCTGCTATGTTTTTTTACAATGTATGTTTATGAATTTAGATCTTCGATAGCTTCTTCAACCACTTTCGTGTCTACTACCTTGGCCTTTTTCATCAATCCGATCAGCAGACAGCGATCACATACATTGTTGACGCGCAATGGAATTCCGCCTGAATATTCGTACAGTTTTTCGATGGCCTCGCGCGTGAAAATGCCGCGTGTGGCCCCTGCACTTTTCAGGCGAAAAACGACATATCTTAAAGTGTTTTCAACATCCAACGGTTCAAGGTTAAACTTTATGCTGATTCTTTCTTTTAGCGGTTGTAATTCAGAAATATTCTTTAGCAGCGGCGGCTGCCCTAACAATACCAGGGTAATCAGAAATTCATCTTCCGACTGGATGTTGAGCAACATCCGCAGTTCATCCAGAGTGGCCTGATTGGATATTACATGGGCTTCATCGATCGCCAATACCGTGCAGATCCCCTGCTCGCCATTTTGAATGAGTAATTTCTGCAAACGATCCAACAAGATGGTTTTAGACCCATTGTCGGAATTGGTATCGCCAAGTTTGAGCAGGATGGCCTTAATCAGATCCGTTGGTTGCAATGCCGGATTCGACAGTATCTGGAACTGGAACTGGTCCCGGCTGAGGTGATTGTTCAGTGCCTTGGTGACGGTCGTCTTACCGCAGCCCACCTCACCGGTGAGCATAGCAACCCCTTTACGGTGCTCGATGGCGTAAAGCAGCCGTCGAAGCGCTTCTTCATGTTGAGGGGATCGGTAAAAGACGTCCCGCGATGGCACATTGCCAAAGGGCGTTTTTTGAAGACCCCAATGCTCTAAATACATGAAAAATTATTTCCCTGTTGATGGATTTTTGTTGACCAAAGTGTTTGCGGTCAACCATTATGAACATACTTTAACTTAAAAGTTAATCTAACTATTTGAAGTTACTTAATTATATATCTTTAAACATTCAGTTCTATTCCACACATGATATATCGGCAAAAAGACTTAAAGACTTAAAGATTTAATCTCAATTTTATTTTATATTCACTTTTTTAATCACTTATTGCTTTTGATCAGTCAATCGCATCACGAATCTGTCATTTGCCGGACTTCCTTTTCACTGATTGAGTCAATAATATTCAAGAGCGGATCTTCGGGCAGCGCCACAATCTTTTCTGTTAACACTTTTCTTTTTTGAGAATCGTACATAATTTTAATTTTAGGCCTCAAAGGCTGATCCGGATAGGTTTCGATGACCTTACCGATCGCATCCGAATTCAGACGGACATAGCTGTGAATTGGAAAAGCGGTAAAAATACTCAACAGCGCCTTTAAGTATTGTTTGCCAAATTTATTTTTACTGGTGTTAATAATTTCTTTGACGGCGGCAAAAGGTGTCCATTTACCCCGTTGCGGTCGGGAATGAATCAAAGACTCGTACATATCCAAAAGGCCGATAATCTGGGCATATTCATGCATTTCATCCGCCTTAAGACCGCGCGGATAGCCACTGCCGTCCGTCCTTTCATAAACCTGAGCCGCACATTCAGCCGTGTAGGCATATTTGGCGTCCAGAGTTCGCAAAATTTTGGAACTTAAATTCGGACGCTGTCTGAAGATTTTGACCTCGTTATTGTTGAGCCGGCCCTGTTTAAAAAGAATGTTTTCCGGAATGGCTGCCATCCCCACATCATGCAGCAAACCCGCCATGCCGATCTCCACCTGTTTGCTGCGGTCAAAACCAAGATGATCGGCCATCTTTATCGCGAAAATGGCAACATTAACCGCATGATAAATGACATACTTGCGCCAGTCGTCCTTATGCAGTGCCATGACCAGAACCGGATCCTGCGGGTGACTATAGTTTACAATTTTTCTAATAATTTCAAAACCTTTATCCAGATCAAACCCTTTGCGGTTGCGCAATGCCTTTAGGACTTCATCCATATAGGTTGCAGCTTCTTCATACAAAAGGTTGCGGCTCTTATCCGGCATGGGCGAGGTCGCCAATTTAGTGCTTGCGAGTGATTCCTCAGGCAGCTTGGAAAAATTTAATTTGCCTGTATTAAAGGCAGATCCCCGCTTTGTTGTTGGCGGTTGGTTGACGATTTTTCTAAATTGAACCACAATATCAATCCCTTAAGTAACGTTTAGATTTTAGCGTTCCATTGGCCAATCGGCCCCGTCGTTCCAGTACTGTAATCAACACAACCATGATGCACGCTTGGATAATGAGCAAAACCGCATCCGTTGGTCGGGCATTGCGCAGGACCACCGCACTGGTCCCCAGACATAGCCCCAGTAAATAGATAAAAAGAACACTTTGCTTGCGACCTCCCAGAACATTGGCCAGACGGTGATGAAGGTGATCTTTGCCGACGTAATCGATCCATTGTTTGAAATTATTGACTTTGCCGGTGATGATTCGATCGATGGTGATGTGCACCATATCAAATATGAGGATCCAGAAAATCAATATCGGTGAGACCAGCGCCACAACCGGATCACTCTGAGCCCAATCGCCATATACCGCCAAGCATGCAAGGATAAAGCCGATCACCACACTGCCGGCATCTCCCAGAAAAATGGCCGCATTTTTTTTGCGCCGGAAATTAAACGGCAAAAAACCAAGACAGGCACCCAGCATGGCAACGGCGATCCATCCTAAAAACGGTTGAGCGGTTTGAAAAGCCACCACACCCAAAAAGAATGAAATTAATGCGCCCAGTCCGGCAGCCAATCCGTCCATGCCGTCAAAAAAATTCATGGCATTGGTGATCCCGATAATCCAGAAAACGGTCAGTAAATAATTGCCAATCAGCCCCAGAATACCCAGGTCGGTCGGTAAAACCCGCAGCACAATCCCGTAGCTCATCACCAGCAGCGTGCACACCATCTGCGTCGCCAATTTAAACCCGGCCGATATTTCTTTAAAATCGTCGATGATTCCAATCCCGAACAACATCAATGAAGTAATCAGAATGATCAAAACCTGTTGCGAAAAAATACCATTCATCAGCAAAGCAACACCGAAACCAATAAAAACAGCAGCGCCACCCAGCAGCGGAGTGGCTTCTTTATGAAGTTTGCGGGTATCGGGTATGTCAAGGATATTCAATTTTCTGGCTATCCCGGCAAAAACAGGGTTCAGGCAAAAAGAAAGCGAAAATGAAAGACTCAGGATATGCGCCCATCTCAAGCCGGTCTGACTAAAAAATTGCTGCACCTGAGGCGTAAACAGCATAACGGTTAAGGCCGCAATCACAGTGTAAAGGAAAAAGTTGACGTTCAAAGACTGAGAAAGTTCCTGGATGAGGCCCGCCTTTTTAACCGTTTGGTCCTGACCAACAATCAGTTTGACAGGCGGGTGCCTGTCTGTGGGTTTAGCCGGCAAAGCAACAGAATTAATCAAGCTGTTTGCCGCTTCGTCTTTTACGATTTCAGCCATAAAGTGTTTTAAATATTATTAAAAATTTCAAATTCGTTTTGTGAAAACCCGGATAAGGGATATTCTATTTTTACGCTCAAACCGATGAAGGCAGATCGTAACACACTGAATAAATTCACAAATTTAAATTAGTTCGATCAAGAATGAAATAAAATCAATGCTTGCATTGCAATCTGCACATTTCGTGCCATTTGGCAGGAGGTCGGGCAGGGTTATAAATATATGATTTTTATTGTAAAATTTACACTGTCATGTTTTTACCCATTCATACTGTCAAAATACCGGCAATTTATTCCTTGTCCGTCATTGGGTTGCCGATTTTTAGCGGTATTTTTCATAATTCCTGATAAAACAGTCAGATACTCTGTCGATAGCCGCGGATGGCAATGAAGGATAAATGGGAATGGACAAGGTGGTTTTCCAGGCGTGGTCGGTTATTGGATAACCATCTGTTTTTAAATGCCGGTGAATCGGCAAAAATATCGGCCGGGCGCTTCCGATCTCCTGCTTTCCCAGATTTCGAATCATAGCCTCGCAATCAGAATCCAGACCAACAGTAAACCGGTAATAGATGTGCTCATCCTGTTCCACAGGCAATTTAACCGCTAGGCTATCAAATGCCTGGATATAGTTTTGGGCAATCTTTCGCCTGCGCGAAATAAACTCATCGAGCCGCCCCAGCTGCACTTTTCCGAGGGCCGCCTGCATGTCGGTCATCTTATAATTGTATCGGGTTCGATCCGCCGCCTTCTCATCATAGGTTTTTAAATCTCGAATCCGTTCCAACAATTCCGGCGATTTGGAAATAACCATTCCGCCTTCGCCGGCGGCCATTACTTTGGTGGCATAAAAGGAAAATATGGCCGCCTGACCGAATGTGCCGAGCATTTTATTATGGTAGGTTCCCCCCACCGCCTGGGCGCAGTCTTCGATAAGCGGGACATTCAAATCTAAAAACCGATCCAGATCAACTGCTAAACCAAACAGATGCGGGACAATGATGGCTTTGGTTTGCTCCGTTATTCGCTTTTGGACATCTGATGCATCCAGATTATACGACCGCGGATCAATTTCGGCCAACACGGGCTTTGCCCCGACGTATTCAATTGCATGCAGCAGGGCCGTACACACATAGCTGGGAATGATGACCTCATTGCCGGGCCCCACATCCATTGCCAGAAGGGTTAGGTGCAGCGCTGCCGTCCCGGAGCTCACCGCCACGGCATCCCGAATACCCATTTTTTGGGCAAAAGCCTTTTCGAAATCTGAAACGACCTTTCCCTCGGCAATATGGCCCGAGCTGACTACCGCGGCAACTGCCCGAGCTTCATCTTCGCCAAGGGTTGGTTGTGAATGAGGGATAAAAGTGTTGCTAATGTTGGGGGTGCTGGCCATAACAATTCATAAAGAGTGAATTTCTATTTGTTGCTTTTTTCTTTCAAAACTCGAAATCCGAATTCCTAAATCATCTTTTTTTAAATTTTTGTCTTTGTTCATTCGGACCTGCACGGTGGAATGCCGCCATTTGCGACCCTCCTACGGAGGATTCCACTGGGTAAATTTCGGTTTTCGAGATTCGAATTTCGGATTTATTAATAATTAAACATATTTTGCCACAAGAAATTGGTAAGCTCTTTTAAATATTAATAAAAAGGCGTAGGCTATGGAATGCTTCTGCAAATTTAACCCTGCCCTGGATACCGCGAAAATTGGCGCTCGAACGGGCGACCTCAACAATGGACAAATCTTCGATATTGGTTTTCATTACCTGGGATCGATGTGCCTGGAGCGCTTTGATTTTTTTGTCGAGGGTATCGGCGATATCCACAAATACATGGGGCTTGAAGTTTTGAGTGGTGGGACCTTCAAAAAATAGGACGTTGCGAATGTACCGAGTGGCTGACATGACGGCCTGGGTCAGATGGCGGTGGTCCTGGTGGGTATCATCCGGATAATGGCAAAAAATAAAATCCGGCTTGATTTTTTTGATAACCGCTTCGATCTTGCCAATCAACTCAATATCCACCTGCAGGTGTGTATCCTCATACCCGCCCCAGAAAATATCCTCTGCACCCAATATGGCTTTGGATGCTTCCTGCTCTTCGGCCCGAGTGGCAGAATCCGCGCCTGAGCCGCCTTTGGTCATAATATGCAAAAATAGGCGATGACCTCCCTCGGTATATTTAATTAGCGTTCCACCGCAGCCGAATTCAATATCGTCCGGATGCGCACCAATTGCCAGAATGGTTGCTTTTTGCATGGCTCCCCTTCAAATGCATTCAAGTTTTTCTTATCATGATACAAATCAAAGAATGCTTGCTCAAAATTGTTGCCGGAGTGATGGAGTGTTGGAGTAATGGAGTAATGGTATGAAGAAGTTTTGAACCACATTTGTTCAACTCATTCAGCACTCCAGCACTCCAGTACTCCATTACTCCATGTCAACTTAAGACGAGCCTTCATTAGCTCTTTTAATCACTTCGAGACTTTCAGGTCCGCAATTAAACAGCAAATCCACAATCGACAGGTGCGACTCAAATTCAGCGAACATTTGCGGATAAACGGGATGTTTAAAGTTCTGGGTGATAACATTAATCCCATTTTGGGCAAACCGCTCCAGGTCCATATAATTGGCACCGCCCTCTCCTGCTAGATAGGTGTCCGCGCCAACAGCCTTGCAAATATCGATGAGCCGATCGGTGGGTTCTTCCCTTAGGTCCAGCTCCGATGAAACCACTGTCTGTTTTGCATCCATGTTTAATGCTTTTCTCAGCCGCTCCAGCAAATGGATATTGAGTTCGGAAATAAACTCCCATTCCCTGGAAAAAGTATCTTCGAAAATATCACCGTAGGATTTAAAAAAGGGCGCGCGGCTGTAATTGGTGATCAGCGCCTGCAGGTGCTTTTTCTGCCAGCCGGTCGTATGGTTGATCGGGACCTCGTTGATTTTATCCGGAAAATGATAGCGCACCGGCACTGTCAGCCATTGCCAGCCTTGAGCGGTTTTAATTCGGTTTCGATTTTGCCACTCGCTTTTTT
Source organism: Desulfobacterales bacterium (assembly GCA_030066985.1). Classification (NCBI taxonomy): domain Bacteria; kingdom Pseudomonadati; phylum Thermodesulfobacteriota; class Desulfobacteria; order Desulfobacterales; species Desulfobacterales bacterium. The sequence goes on along the minus strand of JASJAN010000026.1, from coordinate 19,421 downwards.
TATACTGGACATCATTCAGATAGCAGAACACATCTGCCCTATTCATCTTATCAAAATACCCGAGCCAGGGCAGATATTGGGGCTGGTGAATGGCAACGATCAAAAGGGAAAGTCCTGTCTTTTAATTTGGCCAAAATTACATTTCGGCTTTTTTTTAATGCAATAAGTCTCTATAATGATAAAATTCTAAATGGAGCGTTTCAAATTCTAAAAATAAAATTTAAATTTAACTAATAGTAATTCTGCCTTTTTAATTTTTACAATTTGAACCCTTTGGGCTTCGCTGACAGCTACGCCCCAACAAGTCGGGCTTGCCGATCTTACCGCATCTACTGCTTCAGATGTCGTCCCACATAGTTAACTATTGTGGAACAACATCTTCCTTGTAGCTGCGACAACCTCGACAAGCGCTCAGCTTAGAAAAGAATATCATACTGATAAGTGGTTAGCAAACTTTTGAAAACCAAAAAACTATCGATTAACCATTAAACAGACCGGTTTACCCCTGGTTCTTGTCGGTTAGATACTTATTAGTATCCATCCGGAAACTAACGTTAAAATAAATTTGTTTCCACTTTGGTCCGCCTATGGCGGATTTCGATGAGTCCGCCTGAGGCGGACACAAGGGTTTTTGTCTGAGGCGTACTTTTAGTACGTCGAAGGTAAAAACCCGCGGAGAACACCGCTCAGCGGAATCCGCCTCAGGCGGACCGAATGGAAACTGATTGGTTATGCGAGAGAAACTGACAACCCTATACCCGTTTTTTGCTTTGTTGATCGGACTGATCCTGACGCAGATTCTGGCATCAGTGCAGGTGTATATCTCCAATGCAGCCCTGTATGATAATTTACTGGCAATTAAAAAAGCCGGTTATCTGACCATACCCCATGCAGACGTCATGAGCAGCCTGCAGGATTTGAGGCCGGCTTTATGTGGTGGTCTTTTTTTCACTTTCAGCATCGGTGCCGGCATATCCTTTTTCACGTTGGCAATGGCCTGGATCTGGAACCGCATATTTTCCCGCAGCAAATATTTCCTCTATGCATGTTTGCTGCTTTGGCCAGTTGGCTTGGCTATTCTGAACATTTATGGTTTCAACCTTTTTTTAACCCTCATTGCACTATTGGTGCCGCCGACCGTGTTTGCATTTGTCTCCAAGTGTCTGGCACACTTGAGCCGGCAAGGCAAAGCCCCAACTGACATGATCCACATCCTGCCCATCATCGTTCTGGGGTTGTTGCTCAGCTGGCAAATCGATAGCCGCATGTTTACGGATTTTCGTGATATTTATTTATTATCCAACCCGATCGGCGCCCGTATTAATGACTTTTACTATAGATACACCCTCTACCCCGCAGAAGTTTTTAAATCCCTCGATCAGAAAATGCTCAAAACCGGTATGGTTGAGACAAATGCAGACGTTACCGGCAGCGCCCTGAACAGCATTCTGCTTAACTATGACTACATTCCGGTTGAGGACACCAATGATGTTGATCTTAAAATTACAGCAACATCTGATTCACTCCATTTGGAAAGCCGCGGCAATCCCGTTATGCAGTTATCTTCTAAGGCGTTCTTCGCAGATCCGAACAAAGCAATTAGAGAATTCGAGAAGCAAAGTGATACCGACAATATCCTGAGACAGATGACTTTCATTTCTTTATTGTTCGCCTTCCCGCTTGCGGTTTACGTCATCGCGCACGGGTTGATCAGCATTGTCGCCGGTTTTTTTTTGAATGCAAGAAAGGCGGCATTAATCGCTTCAGGGTTATGTTTTGCTGTCTGCGTTATCATGTTTTTTACCTTTCAATTTAGCAGAGGCCGCAATGTTTCCGCCACAAACCTGCACGAGGCCTTAAGCTCAAAAAACTGGCAAACGCGTGTGGGCGCCTTAAAAATCATCGATAAAAATAATTTGGAAATAAACCAGTTTATATCCTACCCCGAATTACTTATAAGCACTCAGATTGCCGAGCGCTATTGGTTGGTAAGGACCCTGGGTAATTCCAAGAGTCCAGCCACATACAACGATTTGCTGCTTTTTTTAAATGACCCGCACCCAAATGTCCGTACAATGGCAATTTACGCCACGGGCAAAAGGGGCGGCCAAGACGAGATTGATGACATTATGCAAGTCATCACCACATCAGATAACTGGTACACCCAATGGTATGCCTATAAAGCATTGCGTTCACTCGGATGGAGGCAAGTAAAATTAAAATAAGTACCGTCATAGCCGCCCTGGTCGCTGTCGTTGCTGTCGAGTTTGGGGCGCGGCTACTCATCAGCCAGAACATTCTTGCCCATATGACTGCCCTGGGTCTGGCCCGTGTAGCCGAAATCATTTTTTTGTTTATCATTATTATGCTGCGAGAAAAAAGCCTGGCAGCCGTCGGATTGGCATCATCGCGTATTTTTGAGGGTTTAAAAAAGGGATTGATCTGGTCGCTATTATTTGGCGCAGCCGCAGGGATTGTTTTGCTGGCCATGCATCTGGTCGGCATTCGAGTGAGCGGGCTTTTCCAGATGCCGCTGCCGTCTGAAAGCAAACAGCTAGCAGCTTTTTTCCTGGTGGGCGTTTTGATCGGGCCCATAGCAGAGGAGATATTTTTTCGTGGCATCTTCTACACTTTTTTTAGAAGATGGGGAATCCCAACTGCCATCATTTTGAGCACCTTACTCTTTGTACTGCCGCACACCCACGCATCCGGCAGCATCATACCCGTAACCCAACTCATCGGCGGTCTTGTGTTTGCCATTGCATATGAAGTCGAGAAAAACCTTCTTGTGCCGATAACCATTCATTGCCTGGGCAACCTGGCCATCTTCACCCTCGCCCTGATGATTTAGAAGCCTTTGTACAAATTCCCTCCCTATCGATTCAATCACCATGCCCCAAACATCATTGCCTTTGTTAGAGATTTCCCAGTAAATACAGCGCCCTTGAATATTTGAACATCATGACGCCTAGCCTTGAACGCTGTCTTAAAAATAGCAGATCATGTTCAAGGGCGCGACATAAACCGATTTGAAAACGGAGCATACACGGTAGTATTCGAGTATTTCGAATCGGTTTATAACAAAGCCCTTGGACATTAGATGCATTTTAAAAACAGCTTCTAATAAAGGTTTTTAGATAACTGGCCGATATATTACCAGATGGCTCCCATCATTTATAACTCAAAGTGCTTTAGTACTAGAAGCCGTCTCAAAAATAGTAGATCACGCTCAAGGGCAAGGCGAAAACCGATTCAAAAGTGGAGCATACACGATAGTATTCGAGCATTTTGAATCGGTTTTACGCACACCTTAATCTTCATTAAAATAGATGTGTGATCCATTTATCCTGGAGAACACAGCCCTTGAGCGTTAGATGCATTTTTGAGATGACTTCTTAAATTGTTGTAATTTAGGAGGTTTAGCCTCATGAATAAAATCGAAAACATTTTAATCATCCTGATCGCCATTGCATTTTTATGCCCGGCTGTCGGTCAGGCAGATATCGTGTACGTCAAAGACGAGGACAGATTAGTGGGCATCATTCAGAATCCCGCTTTCACGGTGCAAACCCCCTATGGAAACATTCGTATTAAAACGGAATTTTTAAAAAGCATTGATTTTAAAGATGGGGCCGCCGGTCAATGGATTATCGAAACCGTCAACAATGATCAGTTTAGTGGACGCCTGTTGAATGCAAACGTTCAATTTATACAGAAAGACGGCAGGAAACGAACAATAGATAAAGGCAGGATAACGCGTATATGGCGAGAGTTCAGAGCACAAAGCCGACAGGCAACGACCACTATCATTACCATGAAAAACAACGATCGCTTTTCCGGTAAATTCTTGGATACATCTTTGGAGATCCGTGCCAATTTTATCACCAAGACAATTCAGCCAAAAAATATCAACCGGCTTGAATTTGCAGATAACTACCAGGATGGCACTGAAATATTACTCGAAAACGGTGATCTGATCACTGGCATCTTGAAGCAAGATCAATTTCGAGTAGCCCCGGAATCAGTTTCCGAAATAACCGTGGACAGAACCCGTGTAAAGAGCATCCAATTTAACGCCCCCAAAATGATCCTAAAAACATTTGGCGGTACGGCGCTTTCTGAAGCCGATGGGGATGGTGACGGAATTCCCGACTATGCTGATCTGTGTATGGACACGCCTGCAGGTGCAGAAGTGGGTATGGACGGCTGTGCCAGGCGTTCAAACCTGGCCCAGGCTGCCAACCGGCAAAAAATAAACGGCCATCAAAGAGACGCTGTAGCTGCTTTGGCTAAAACTGACGGTCAGTTCCAAAATGTCCTTTTTGATTTTGATCGCGCTGAATTGAAGTCCCAGTATTATTCGACTCTGGATGAGGCGGCTGAAATGCTAAACCGCAGCCCAATGACGCAAGCCGAGATCCATGGACACACCGATAGTATCGGTACGCAAGCATACAATCAGACGCTTTCCGAAAAAAGAGCGCGCACAGTGGAACAGTATTTGGTGCAAAAAGGTATTGAGGGAGACCGCCTGCTGTCGAAGGGATTTGGGTTTACCGTCAGCTCAGCATCTAATGAAAATGAAGCCAGCCGCGCATTGAATCGCAGGGTTGAAATATTACTAGTACCTGATCAGAAGAGGCTGGCATATCAAAACCAAAATTGAGCGCTTCAAGTTCAAAAAATAATGACTAGCCATTTTAAGGTAATTTTATCGATTCATATTCTTTAAGTGGGATATAGAGATGGGATATTATTTGCCACAAAGTAGCTGAGAGTTTTTGATTTGTCGTCCTCTCAACGACAAATCAAAAGTTATATCCCCTCTGCGAGCTCTGCGCCTTGAGCGAAGCGGGCGGTGAAAAAAGTGTTTTACAATTTAGCATGGCTGAGCAATTGTAAAAACCTTTTCAAATATAGATGCCATACATTCGACTTTGCAGAGTTTGCAAATACCTGCCTGAGAATCTCCGGTCTCGGAAACAGGGTCTCAAAAACAAAACACACCCGGGTTTTCAAATCTTTCCCGGACGTAAACAACAACAGCGGGGCCCAATCCGGCAGGTGGTTTCCGTTCAAGCGTCTCGCTAAAATAGAGCGTTCCAGCCATGTGAAGCCCTGTTCGGCAAACATCTGTTCAATTTCTTCCGGCAGTTTAAGCTGAAACAGGTGCTTTATCAAGTAAATCATGTCGCAGACGATCTGAGTCTGTCCTAGTTCCGCGGCACGGTCAAACAGCGCTTTCCAATCAGCACATTGCCAATCTGCGATCAATTCTTTGATATCCACCAGCCAGATTAAGCGACTCGCACAGTGCTTAAACGCATGCAGGCTCAAATAGAGCACCTGGTCAACCGCATTCAAACATCCGGCCGGTTGGCCTTCGAAGCGCAGAATATCAATATCATCATGAATCGCATGCTGGCTTTTTGCCAGAAGACCTTGCCGGCTTTTGATACGCTCTGCCCACAGGATGTGCGAGTTGATATCAACGATGGTCTGGTCTTTTTTGAAGGTCCCCGGATAGAGTGGGTCCGGTTGATAGCCCAAATTCGTTATAAGGGTGTCAAAAGCTTCCCGCCTATCAGGCAGCACCCACAGATCGATGTCTGTCAGCGGCCGCAATCCGATATCTTTATATACCTTCTCAAAAAGAGCGATCCCCTGCAGCAGCACTACCTGAATCCCGCTTATATTTGAACGCCGCAATATTTCTTTTAGCTCATGAATCGTGTTTAGATTCTGCTGAACGCTGCGGTAATAAAAGGATTGCAAATGCTGCATTTGCCGGTGACCGAGGTATCCAAGGATACCGGCTTTTTTGAGGCTTTTATACAGCAGCCCGGACATGCCTTCTTTGCGCGCCAGGCGAATCAGGTGATCCTGATCATAGTCCCCGGCCAGCAGCTCACGGAGCTGTGCCTGCTGATCCGCATCCGGATCAATATGGCCAGCCGCCAGCAAAATTTTATTTTCTATCGAATCCATAAAAATGATTTATTTTAACCGCAGACATGTGCAGATAAATAGCCGCCCGACCTGGGCGGCTATTTACTTCATGCCTTTCGGGCAATTTCAATATTTATTTTTTTACCTAAATACAGATCCCAATTTTATGGTGAGTGCGTTCAGCACAATATTTTATCGCAGGGTGTCTGCACGTCTAATTTGACAAAATCTTTTAACTTATATTTTAATCTGCGTTAATCTGTGTAATCTGAGGATAAATTAATCTCCGGTTCAATAAAATCAGTTTGAATCTGCGGTGAATTATCCTTGATCAAGTCTTTTAATAAAATCAACGATACTAATATCAGGCTTAAACGACAGTGCCTGACACGGTACTGTCTCGGTCAGATCACTTAAAAACGCCATCGCGAATTCAACCCCCTGGCTATCCCAGAAGGGAGGAAACGACACTTTCAAAAATTCGACCACCGTATCGGCCCGGTTCAATGGCCGTATTTCATTGGCTTGAGCGTGCTGCAGGAAAAAGATTTGCGTCAATCTGGCACTGCGCGCTGATACGAATCTGGCTTCGCCGTGCCAGGGCGTGCCGTACATCCAGTAGGCGCTGCCATTTTTACGCACAATGATGCGATCATCACTAAAAACTGCCCCGCTGCCCTGATACCATAAATTCGACAAGGTGCTTTTCCCGGCGCCGGATTCACCGACAAACAGCATGCCGCGGTCGCCGTCATCGATTCCGCAGGCATGCACGATCATCGCCCGCTCCCGCGCCAGGTATTGGATCAACAATAGTTCGATGGTCGGCCCATAAAAGGGATTTACAAAATCAGTGTTGGGATTTGGAAAGTAAAGCTTTACTGCGCGAATTTCCGGATCCAATACAAGCACGCGTTTTTGATCGTTCAGGTGATCAAAAATTTTAAAGGCGGTCCTATCTCCTTGACGATGGAGGGTCCAGATCGGTGAACCGTCAAATACCTTTGCCGTGCCGGAGATGGCCGGATTACCCGGCAGCAGACGCAGGTGTATGTCTGCCGGTTGGTCGCAGACAAAGGGTTGATAAGCGGCATCGACATCCCAGTCGTCAAGCCCACCTTCGCTTTCAATGGCGATACACACACCGGCTATTTCAATCTTGATATGGTTGGTCATTCGGGAGATTTATCGATTGAATAATACAGCTATTAGGAACCAAGTGAATCGCATGCCGATCCACTGCTACAACCCGGCGCTCCGGGCCCTATTTTGCCTCCAGTCTTGCAAAAACCTAAAACAGCACAGGCCGCATCCAGTTTGATTTGGGTTATTTTGGGCTTTTGGTATTCTTTTTTTTCAGCTGATTTCATTACTCAGTCTCCTTATTTGAAGCTTCTTGAAATATAGCGTCAATTTTATCTAATTGAGCGACAAAATCCGTCAGATCCTGCTCGGCAACTGGACCGGATACCTCAAATTCAGTTTCAATTAAGCCTTTGATATCCTTTAGTGAATTTTGGCCGTCCAGATGCTGCCACACGAACGCCGCCACCGAATTTAAATTGTAAATGGACCCCATATCACCGACACTATCCTTGATGGGAACCAGCAGAGTTTCATCATCAATTTGACGAAAGACAAAATTTTGATTCTTTTGGTACACCCGATTCAGTCCGTTCATAGTCTCTATCCTGTTCACATTTTCTTTTAACATATTGTAATTATATCAAATAAAAAAATTTCACCCGTATTGAGCCAATTAAAGGCAAAAATGACGAATTGATATTTTGCAAACTGTGTGCCACTTCAATAGCTCAATTTTCAGAGGTCAGAGGACAGATGTCAGAAAACAGATAGTAATTACTGAATCGATGCGCTTCGGTCTATTGGATTATATTCCTTTCGCCCTTTGCCTTTTGCCTTGCGCCAGATACATAAGGCCAAAATCGATAGTACAACCAACCCCATTGCTTTGAGCGACATTGTATCTTGAGCGGATGATATAAAACACCCCACCACACTGCTGCCGGCTGAAGCAGCCGCGGCTGCGGGTCTGACCGCAAGACTCTGCACACTTTCATCTCCTGCGCTGTCCACAGAGCTGACCACATAATAGCCGCTGCCGCTGCCACCGCCTGCATCGATGCCCACCCCCATCTGGCTGTCAAAATAGACCAGCTCGGTGACCGGATCGACGTTGATCTTACTAAAGGGCCCTGCTGCGGTGGCTGCCCAGTAGATGTTGTAGCCGTCTACCGGGTTGCCGTCACAATCGGTGGCCGCATGCCAGCGAATGCGCACCTTTTTGTCTTTGCGTTTGGCGCGCACATCGTTGGGTTTGTAGGGCAGGGGCACCTTCAGCGTTGTGGCCGGATCGCCAAACAGCATAAAGGTGGCCGCAATCTGCTCATAATAGGCATCACCGTTAGCCAAAAGGGTTTGTTTGGCTGCTGCGATGGCCGGGCCCAGAGTGCGCACATCATCGGTAAAGATGGCCTCAAAAAGCGCGTTGTTTAAAATCTCCTGGCCCGGGGTGGTGGTCATGCCCGTGGGCATCAAGGCCGCCACTGCCCCGGCATCTGAGCGCAGCATGGCCTCTGCCAGCGAGGCAAAACCCAAAGGTTCGGGGTAAGTATACACACCGGTCTCACAGCTCATGGACACAAAAAACGGGTGCTTGTCGGTGTTGGTCAAAGAAGCCACATCACCGGCATTAAAGATGTTCTCATCCGCCCAGATCTGGGTGGCCCCGTGACCCGAGTAGTTGACCATCAGCACCCCGTCGTTGATGGCATCGATGATATCATCGGTTAAAAAGTCCTCATCCACATAATCGGCCAGATAGCCTTTAACCGGGGCAGCCATGCCGGTTGGCAGCATGTCCGCAGCGGTGTCGTTCATAATCTCAAAGACCGCCTCGTAGGCATAGTCCTCACCGGGCCGCTGGTCGTCTGCGACCAGTAAAATATTTTTCTCCCAGGCATCCGGGTCGACAAACTTGCTGTTAGGGCTGCTCTCATAGGTGATGATCTTATCGACCATGGTGGCAGCCTGGCTGTCATCGGCTGCCGGCAGGCGTCCAATGTGCATATCAGCCACTGCATCATCGCCGCTGATGGTCACAAACCAGTTGTCGGAAACTGTCTCACCCTTAAAGTCGGTAAAGATCAGATATGCGGGCAGATAGGGTGTGGTATCGCCAGCCACCCAGTTGTTATTGGGATCATAGGTGCTGTCTCCGACCAGCAGCACATAACCGGGTGCGGGCGTTTCCCAATCACTGTAGGCATAGGATAGAAAATCCTTAAGGGCTGCCGGGTGTTGAATGCCGTAGTTAAACTCATCGTAGATGTCTTCAATATCAGCCACAAACACTCTAAAGCCCTGAGCCTGTCGAAGGGCCACAAGATCCTCCAGCCACGCTCTTTGGTCGCTGCCGTCCCAGCCGACATCGCGGTGGGTGATCAGGATATAGTCGGCCCCATTGGCCGTATCAGACAGCGTGGAGGTGCGCTCAACTGCCAGCCGATCCGGGTTGTTAATCGCCGCAGCTGCCGCCACCAGGTAGCTATCACCGGGGCTGGCGGGCTCAAGCTCGATGTCATAGGGGCCGGCACCGCTGATCACCCCGTTTTCTAAAATGGCCACATCGGTGGGGTCGCTGATGTCATAGGCCAGCAGGCTGTTGCTGGTAAAGTCTTCAATCAAATAAAGATCACCGGCGTCAGGGGCAAATTTTAAGGTATCGTCAGCGCCGGCAACATAATCGCGCCGGTAGCTGATCTCAAAAAAATCCACGATAACCGAGTCGTTGCCGTCTGCGCTTAGACACTGCAAAGTAACCGTATTATCACCCGGGTTTAAGGGCACATCGGTTAATATGGCCTCGGTGTAGGCAATATCACTCCAGTTAATGATCTGTGACTCACCGTTGATCACCACTTCAACCACATGGTCGGTAGTGGTTTGTCCAGCCATCGATATCTTTAAGGTGCCGCTGCCGACCGGAGCCGGCACGCTGATGGTAAAGGGCACCGGCAGCCCCCCGCCGCCGTGCTCATCGCCCTGCACATAGGAGTTAAAAAACCAGCGCTCGATGTCATCAGCGCCGGGCGCTTTGATCCAGTAGGCCTGATTAAGTTCATGGTGTGCGGTATGGTCAAAATCATCTGACAGCAGACCGCCACCGGTAGGTGCGGCATCGATGGCCCCCATGCGTTTGGGCAGCCCCGCCCCGCCGCTTGGCGTCAGCCAGTAGACATTTTCGGTGCTGTATTTGGTCTCAGCTGCGGTAAGGTCAACAGCGTAAAACTCGATGTAATCGCCGGCATCCAGCTGGCCCGCTGTTGCCTGATCTTCAACGTAGACCGCCACTTCCTCGCCGCGGTTAAACAGGCGCACCTGGTCAAGATCGATGTCATCGACCTCGCTTGCATCAAGGCCTTGTGCCAGCAGCCAGGCGCGCTCAATACGATAAATGCCCTCGGCAGAAGTGACAATCTTGTAAACCGCAGAGCCGTCGCCTTGCGGCGGGCTCCACACCGCAGCAATCGCTGCGCCCAGCGATGAGAGCAGCGGGCTGATGGGGTTGGCCAGCAAGGGACAAGCGGCCAACCCAACGGCAATTGGTGCCATCAAAGCCGCGGTGGCTTTGGGCGGCTGCCAGGGCTGATTGGTTAAGCTTTCTAAATGGGCATAATGGGCATCGATAAAATCAATGCGCACTTTAATGCGCCGGTAAAAATTAAGCTGACCGCTGGCGGCATTAAAGCTTAGCGGATAAAAGATGACCTGTTGTTTGATCTGCTCGCGCAGCACATAGCTTTGGCCCAGTTCGGCTACTGCCTGTGGATAAAACTGGTCCACGTTGTAAGCGGTTTGATCCTGCACAAACTCCTGGCCCACTGCTGAAGCTGCACCCTGAACGTCGAGTACGTCCTGGGGCACCGGATAGACGCGGTAACCGTAATGGGGCTCAACGGTGTTGCTCAACACCGTCAACTGCGCCACCCTACCTTCTGGCACATTGATCAGCATGCCTCTTAGCGGCAGCTGCGGGGTACCAAGCTCGGATGTAAACCCATGCACGTATTCGGCAATCGACAGCTGTTCAAACTCTTCGCTGCCCGCTGTGACCACTTCAGCGTTAAAAGCTGTGGTGATCAGCTCCAGGGTCATGCCGCTCTCATCTTCGGAAAGCACCTCGATGCCGCGGGTCAGTTGGCGCGCACCGTTATCTTCTGAGCGTTCGATGCGGCCATCTTCATCGCCATCCAAGATCCCGTCACCGTCGCTGTCGGGGTTAAACGGGTCGGTGCCGCGCTCATATTCTTCTAAGTTGGTCAGCCCGTCACCGTCAGAGTCGATATTCGCATCATTGATCCAGGGACTAAGGCCATGGCTAATCTCCCAGTCATCGTGCATGCCGTCCGCATCCCAGTCCACACACACCGGCCCGTGCAGCGTATGCTTGCCAAACACATCGATGTCTTCAAGCTTATAGTAATACAGCTGCCCAACACTGACATTGGCATCCAGATAGCTGTAGTAGCCCCCTCTGCTCTGCTGCGGATTGGCCGATATGAGCTTGTCGGTTATGCGTGTGTAGGGTCCGCCCGCAGCTTGCGCGCGGTACAGGTGAAAGCCCACGTTGTCAAACTCACGTGCGGTCTGCCATGCCACGTTAACCGCATTGCCGTCGCCTGCAGCCGAAAAGGAAATCAACGAGACAGACGTCGCCGGGTTGCCTTCCTCACCGCCGATGGTGTAAAATCCGGGGCTGCCGATATCGCCCGGATTGTTCTGGTTGGCGAAAGAGGTTTGAATCCAGCAGAGATCTCGCACTCCATTGGTGATGCGAACTTCGTCCAGGCTGCCGTCAAAATAATTGAAGCTCGGGATGTATCCGAAAAACAAATTCGGTGTCTGGCTGTCGATGATGCCGGTTGTTTGAGGATAAGTATTCTCCTGTACGCCATTTCTGTATGTAATGACATTCGACCCGTTATAGGTCATGGATAGATGTACCCACTCTCCAGCAGGAAAATCCCAACCATGATTGTGATGGCCGCCTTCATCAACTTCAAATGCCCCGGCACTATCATAAGTCCACATCCAGTATTGCCTGTAGGCGTTATCACCTTTTGCCAGAATGCCGCCATCACTCACCCAGCTATTAATATTGATCCAGAGCTCAATCGTGAGATAGTTGACATTGAGAATGCCATTATTACCGCAATCTACAAGATCATCGTCGCCAGCAAAATAGTCTGCCCCACCTATTTTTCCAGTCGCATTGGTGGAGCCTCCACCACCGTCCTGGAAGTTCTGTGGTGTGCCAACATTGAGGTTACCTGTTGAATCCACGTGTCCAGCCACACCGTCGTTGGGACTCTCATGCAAATGCCAGACACCCACGTAATTGGCATCCCAGACCTCTGCCGGGTCTTCAGTGGGCACATCGACGAAGGGGTTCCCGTAGTACATATAAATAGTTGTATCTGACGATTCAGATAGCGTAGGAATTCTCACCCAGACGATTAACTCTCCTGTTGAACTGTTCCACTGTTCAATCTCATGGTACAAGCCTTGACACGAACTTCCTCCGCAGGTACCGTCATCCCACCTAAAGACAATGTCATAGCCATCGCCCCTAACCTTGTCTCGAAGGTCAGGGTCCGTGATGCTGATGAGAAGGGGGAAATCATCCAGGTCGGCCGAACAATTTCCACTCAGGTTCGCCGCAGGAATGGTAATCGATTTTCTGTATTGAAAGACGCCGGTGCCGGTGGCATCAATAGTTGGATAATTTGCATATGAATTGAAAGGTGTCCCGTCTGATTCCACCATGCGGAAATAATAGCTAGTATTGCTGATATTTGCGGGATCCAGGGCATAATCCCATTCACCCTCCTGGCCCACTGTGATACCATTGGGATTCGAGGCCGTGGGATTACTTTCGCCATAGGACTCATTTACATCGGACGCAGAAAGAAGAGTAGAGGTAATCGTAGCCCCGTTTGCAACAGAACCGTTATCGTAGAACTGCCAGACACCGACGTTTACTGCCGTATGGGTCGGCTCATCGGTCAAATCGCCGGATATAAGTGCAGCCGCAGAGGTAATATCGGAGGGGCCAACGGAGGCCGTAATCTGATCATCGGCAGCGAGCGGATTTACAACATCATAAATACACAGGTAATGATTTGCCGCGGTGCCGATGGATTCGCTTAGACCGTCAAATGTCACCGTACCGCTGGTGGGGTTGCCGGCCACCGTTGCGACCAGGGTGTCAATGCCGGACTCATAGGTGCCAATGGTTCCAAGGTCCTGGTAAAGCCGGAAGTTATTCACGTCAGCGTCCACGATTCCTGTGTAGGAAAGATTGACCACTATCTGAGAAACTGCGGCCGTGCCCGTAAACGTGTTCAATTTCAGTCCCACTAATTCCACTTCAGTGGGGGTGTTGCCTGCTTCTCCACCCAGTTGATTGACAACCTGAGAAGTTGGATTGGCCAAGCCGAGTTCGCCTTCATGAATTTCAATGGTCTGATTTAGATTTGTCGCACCAATTTGGATGGACTCATTAGCAGGAACCACACCGGATCGGGTAACGACAGTGCCACTGCTTGGAAATGTGACCGTAACATCATAGGCCCCGCTTCCGCCGCCGGATGAAGCAGGCAGACCAAAATGTTGCCACTTGGGCGGCTGCAGCTGGTTAAACGATGCGAATATTTCCCTGTGACCGACGAGATTACTGGTGCCCGTCTCAAATACATCAATTTGTGCTCCGATTGGCGTAATCGGAGCGAAGTTCGGTCCTCCTTTTCCTTTTACGATAACCCTTAAATAGCTACCACTGTTTAGGTCATTAAGAGCGTTGCGCCAGAGTTTGGTTGGATCATTAACCAGAATATCAAGGTCCCCATCATTTTCTGAGTCAAAGAAACCAACCGTTTTACCGAGGTCACCGATGGTTCCAATACCAGCGCCAACCGCATCGTCCGTGAAACTACCCGTACCATCGTTGATATAGAGACGGGAGGCGACGCCATTCAGTGCAATGATCAAATCCAAATCGCCGTCGTTGTCAACATCACCCCAGTCTGCCCCAATTGGATCGTTGAAGCCCGACACCCCCCTTGCAGCGCCTTCGTTGGTAAAGTCACCGTCCCCGTCATTTATATACAGTCCCTCGTTGTCAGCCCCTGATATGAAAACATCCAAATCTCCGTCATTGTCACAATCGCCCCAGGCCCACTCCATGTTTTCATGATCTCCGACATTCATTGGTAAGCCGGAGATATCTCCCGGCCCAGAATCAATGTTTACATCACTATCAAGCGTATAAGTATAATTTCCATTATTCGTATACGCCTCGCAGGTGCTCGTGGAATTCGCCCACAAAAAATCGATATGGCCATCGTTATTGATATCCGCAGCCGTGGCGCCTTCACCGTTGGCAGTCGATCCCACGTTACCGGGCATAGTTGTCTGGCCCACGAATGTGGTTCCTCCATCATTTCTCTGCCAGAGAAAACTTTGCCCAGGGTTCCATATGTCCAAATCACCATCACCATCTATGTCCGCAAACATCAACGCTTCGTCATTATTTTCAGGAGGAGTGGCTAAAGTAAACGTAATATTCGGTTGTCCGGAGTTGACTTGGAGCTCGACCCCATAACCCCAGACAATATCTTCCCAGCCGTCATTATTAAAATCTCCTGAACCAAGACCTCTACCGAGGTCTGTCAGGGTTATTTGGGCATCACGATCCGTAAACGTATTATTGCCGTTATTTTGTCTGAGCCTTACAATTGTGGTGGTATAGACATCGTCATTCAAAGCCACATCTAAATAGCCGTCATTGTTGCCATCAAAGAATACGATACCGCCACCGCCTGGGCTTGTTCCTAAATTAGCTCCGGAAGTAACCTCAGTGTAACTTACAGATCCAGCAGCAGTAGAAGCCGTATGGGTCGGTTCGTTGGTGAGATTTCCGGATTTGGCTGAGGCTGTCGTGGTAATATCAGCAGTGCCAATACCTGCTGTTATTTGGTCGCTGGCCGAGAGCCCATTAGCATAATCATAGATGATCAAATAATGGCTTGGGCTGATGCCGATGGACTCACTTAAAGAGGAAAATGTCACCGCACCGCTGATAGGATTGCCAGCCACCGTGTCCACCAGAATGTCTGTACCAGACTCATAGGTGCCGATGGTGCCTGAATCTTTGTAAAGCCGGAAATTATTGACATCTCCATCCACAATGCCCGAGTAGGATAGATTGACAGCGATCTCGGATACCGTGGAGGTTGCACTCGTCGTGCTCAACCTGAATCCTACCAATTCTATAGCTGTAGGCGTTGTGCCCGACAGTCCGGTTAGCTGATCGATGACTTGGATATTCGGATTGGCTAAAATAAGGGTGCCTTCGCCGGTTCCAACATCTGTCCAGGGACCGACGGTGTTGGTGGCATATTGCAGTTTAAAATCTTGCGAAGAACCAACCAAATCAAAATCAGAGACCGTTACATTCATACGGAGACGAACCGGGTCGGTTGTAGTAGAAATGGTTGCCGTGCTGTTTTCACCCGCTAAAGGATTGGTCGGTTGAAGGGCATCGATATTTTCATACCAGCGAAAATCTCTTTGAGTAAACGCAACTCCAGGGGCTTCTTCGCTGCCTAGATTGGTGGTAGGCTCGGGATTCACATATCTGCGCACGATAACATCATCCGCATCGATCCATCTGTCATTAGGGGGGTTAGTCCAGGGACGTTCGATATAAACAGCCAGTTTTCCTGTACCTGCAGGCATGTTGAAACCTGTGAATATGGTCACCTTTTCCGGACTGTAACCCGCAGGATTGTACCAATAGGCATCAAGCGTGGTGCCACTGGTAACTAGTTCAATTCGTCCTTTCGTCCCCAGTGGAAAATGAATATCTGCGTTCGCCAGCCAACCAGTTGCATCACCCCAGTTTTCATCAGCCCTGTACCAATAACCATCCATGACGATTACAATGTAACCAACATTGCCATTACCAATATGAACACCGATTCCACCCCATTCACCACCAGTGCCGGCTTGATGGTAATAGAGCTTGGCGCTCCAGATCGCATCACCAACGTTGGCCATACTGGAAGCTGTTGAACCATCTTCCCAGTTATCGGAGGTTTGGGCCTGGAGCCATTTTTCAGAACCATGGAGCATGACTTTAAAATCTTCTGTACCCTGGTCGGTCCAACCGTCGGGGTCTGTACTGGCGGCATGCTCTTCAAAATCATCTGCATACCAGAAAACCTTTGAAGCGGCGTCCGCACCCATGGAGTCTGACATGGATGCTGGCGCAGATTGGGTTTCACCAGTATATCCGTAATAGACATAATAGTTGTCATCTGAAGAGGTAGCGCCGATCGCAGCCTGAGTCTCAAACCAGGTAATTGTATTGGCTGTGTTCCAACCATCACCTATGATGTCATCCACCCAACGGTCAAGCTCCACCCATGCCGAACCATTCCAGTAAACTATACGCCAATCATTACCCTCGGATCGAAGTTTGCTACTGGCGATAAGAGACGCGGTGTCCTCGGTAAAGGAGACAGAGTATCCTATTGGCGCACCCGTTGCGCCGGTTGTAATTGTAATCTTCTTGCGACTCTGATAATTACCGTCCCACCATTCTCCACCAGGCGCGGCTGCATTGGCCGTTACAGTTATGATCAGCAGGATGATTGTCGCAAAAAGAAAGGCTGCGGGTACTCCGCTGTTAAGAATTTTGAAAATTCTGGTGCTTTTCTTTTTCAGTATATCCAAGATGTTTCCTAATTTTCGCGGTCTATACTTGTTGATGCATCACGTACGAGCAGCTTTTCCAAAATCATAATTGCCTATTTGGAACACGAATATGTGCTTTCTAAAAATACAATTAGCGTGCCCGACTTAAGCTTTTACCTACTGTAATTATTATATTTTTTTAATTCTTAAGCTCCTGTAAATTTGCTTCATCCGGCAAAATTTGTAAAAATTTTTACAGCTGGATTCAATGCCTGCGCGACGGGTTTTGAAAGGACGCACTTCACCCGCATATAAATGCCCTGTTATGTTATCGGCACTTTCTACAAAATACTTAAGCCATAAATATGATTAAAGATTTTTTCTTTCGAGGCTCAAAGCGCCCCAGTGGAATCCTCCTATCGGAGGGTAGCGAAGCTGCATTCCACAGGGCAAGCAAGGCGTATGGTGCACTGCAAAAAGTCGGTCATACGGATAAAAATAGGTGATTGCGGCATTAAGGGAGGGTGTTAAATAAAATAATGGTTCAGCGTTCTGGGTTCAAAGGTTCAAAGGTTGCCAAAGCGAAAATAGGTTTGCGGTGAAACAACATTCAGCTTTTAGCTTCAGGCTTTGAGCTATGAGCTTTACTAACTCTGTGCTCTCTGTGTCCTCTGTGGTTAAAATGATCGCAAGTTCAATTTATTCGCAGCGTCTTCATTGAGCTATCAGCTGTGAGCTACGAGCTATTTGCCTGACCTCTTTCCTCCAATAAAAAAAGGGCGGGGAAAGTCCCCGCCCTTTTGTGTCCAGGTTAGTGGTGGTTATTTAGCGGTTTGTCCGCCGGCCCGTTTAAAAGAACTCACGCCAGGCCTTGATTTCCACCTTGGGAAAACCGGCCTTGAGCACTTCGTTGTCGTACTGGCCGCTGCCAAAAGACTGCACCTCGGCTGAAGATGACTTGACATACAGGTGCTCATCGTAGACGATCGGCGTGATCACCGTGTTGCCAACGTTGAGTTTGTTGGTCTCAGTTCCTGTGGCAAGGTCAATGACATAAATATCACCCAGAGACGTCAGCCCCTCGGTGCTGGGACCATCACAGGGATCTTCGGTCTCTGATGTGGCGGTGCCAAAATACACCTTACCCGCTGAAGCAAAGGCCGAAGAAAAGATGCGATGACCTTCAGCCAGCTCTATGAACCAGTCTAAAAAGACCTTGCTGTCGTCGCATTCGCCTTTTTTGGTCTGATCGCGATAGGCAAAAAAGTGGTAGCGCGTGTTGCCCATGTCGATGTCCTCGTCATAATAGGGGCTGTCGCCGGTGCCAAACAAAATCTTAATGTCGTAGGTAATGGCGCCGTCCGCATCAACCCCGTTGTCCACAATGACCACCGGTGTGCCGTAAATCGGATGATAGCGCTGATCAACAGCCACCGAATTGGCCGGCTCATTGGTATCGGTAAAATCGCGGTTGATCACACAGTTGCTAAACTGCATTTTTTCAAGATCATTGGTATCCGGATCATCGGGAATATTGACCTTGTACAAAAAGCCCTTGTTGGTGCCGATGTACATGCGGTCAATATAGCCGTTGCCATCGGAATCAATGATCGAGGGCTGCCCGCTGGGCACACCGCCCACACCACTGGCGTCGTCATCCAGCATCACACGCTTGACCAAATCTCCGGTGGCCACGTTGATCAGGTAAATGGACGGATACATGGCAGCATCGTAGGTTTTGCCCGAGACAAAAAAGGCCACCCACACCGGTTCACCGCCGACCATAATACGGCCAATCTTGCCTACCGACGGTGAGGAACGGCTGCGGAACAGATCCGGGTCGGCAAATTCCCACATAAATTTGGGATCTTCAGGATCGGTGACATCCAGACAAAAAATGGTGTCCCCGCCGTTGCCCTGCGCTGAGAGCAGCACGGTTTTCCATTCCCATTTGCTTAAAGATTCATTGTAGATGCGCACATCGGCCAGCGAAGGCGAGCCGTCCACATAGGCCTGATCATCGCCCTGCAGCACGTTGTTTTTCAGGCGCGGAAGCAGGTTGGCCGGAATAAAGGCCCACAGCTCTTCGCCGGTGCCGTAATCTTCGCCCAGAAAACAGCCGCGATTGTTGCCGTCGGGGCATTCGCCGCTTTCCGGATGGCGAAATTTTCCGGCGTCAAAAGCATGCAGCATGCCGTCGCGCGCGCCATTGTAAAGCACGGTTTTACGAGTGGCATTGTCTTCCACAAATTGCTTAAAGCTTTTGCGCTCTGCTTTGGTGACCGCCGTACCGTAATACCAATCGGGCAAAGACGGCGGGGTCTGCAGCGCCGACATGGAGTGGTCGATGGCGCCCAGCAGCCAGTCTTTTTTGGTGCTGGCCCCGTCTTTGTAACCGCGCACCCAGTTGATCAGCCAGTCACGGTCATCATCGGCTTCATAGTTGCCGTCACCGTCAAAGTCATAGGTGTAACCTTCACCAACGACATGAGTGTCATCTATGCCCAGCATATCGGCAGTGACATTGCTGCTGTTAAAATCCAGCATGTTGCTGTATGTCGTATAATACTTATAGTTGGCCACAATGGGCACATCGAGCACGGGGGCCGTGTTAAATTCCACACTAAATTTACCGGAAAAGCGGTCGATGTTGCCCTCTCCGCCCAGGTTGCCTTCCAGTATGTCGGTGT